>NZ_MAJV01000004.1:0-322 GCF_001691065.1 Aliivibrio sp. 1S128
GTTCTTAATATCTTTTGTTTATCTTAGATAAGCAAATTAAAAACACATTCAAGTGTTCTTGGTATTATTTTGTTTCTACTTTTTAAGTAGAGATAAAGAGCGAATCCGGCGAAAAACCAGAACTCTCAATGAAGAGTTCAACCTTGATTAGTTGAAATATGATCTCAAGTGATTTTACGCAGTAATTTTATTTTTAGACAAGGCGTTAAGAAATTTATCGAAGGGAGTGTGGCTTGCTACATGACCAAGTAAATTTTGGAAACAACGAAGTATAAAGATAAAAGAACAAGTAAAAAGACCTCTTGGGGTTGTATGGTTAAGT
>NZ_MAJV01000005.1:0-844 GCF_001691065.1 Aliivibrio sp. 1S128
TATGCAGGCGTTATAAGCACTGGTTTTTCATGAAAAGGGATTATGATGGAAGAACTTCAAGGTGGGCGCGAAGGGCTAGTTTTTCGCTCTGAAGATAAAGTATATCGACCAAGTGGTTTTTGGTCTGTTTCAATTCATAAGTTACTGTCTCACCTCGAAAGTGACGGTTTTAATGGCGCTCCAAAATCCTTTGGTTTTGACGATAATGGAAATGAGATTTTGTCTTATGTTTTGGGTGAGGTTTACAATTATCCATTAATTGGAAATATTGCCACGGATGAAGCATTAATTTCTGCTAGCAAGCTTTTGCGTCAATATCATGATTCAACGGTTTCATTTATTTCTAGTCCGTCATTTCAAAAAACTGAATGGATGCTACCAAGCAGAAAACCATATGAAGTTATTTGTCATGGAGATTTCGCTCCTTACAATGTAGCTTTAAATGGAAATCAAACTGTCGGTATCTTTGACTTTGATACAGCTCATCCTGCACCAAGACTTTGGGATATTGCTTATGCTGTTTATTGTTGGGCACCGTTTAAGACCAATGAGTGTGACGCATTAGGTGATTTAAGCTCTCAATCGGCTAGAGCTAAGTTGTTTTGTGATTCTTATGGTTTATCAAATGCTGACCGTGAGAAATTAGTTGAAACTATGATTGATAGGGTTCAAACCTTAGTCGATTTTATGCAAAGTGAAGCTAACAACGGTAATGAGGCATTTATTGAAAATATCAGTAATGGACATCATCTTGCTTATTTAGCTGATATCGAATACATGAAACTAAATCATCAATCCATTACAATTAGTTTATCTGGTGAAAGGTGCTTATAACAAATGCATC
>NZ_MAJV01000006.1:0-751 GCF_001691065.1 Aliivibrio sp. 1S128
TTGATGCATTTGTTATAAATTTTATGCGCCAGTACCTATTATCTGATTTGGGGTAAGTACTATAGGGGTACCAAAACAAATCCAATATATCACAGCTAAAAGAGCAAAAATCACAACAAAATAAGATAAGAAATCAAGTATATGCGTAATTATAATTTTACTATGTATACAAAACCATTCTTTACCTTTTATATCATAATTTTCAGGCATATCTAATTTTGCTCGATAATAATCACCTCGAAAGTCATTATTCGAATGATTTTCAAATAACTTTAATATTTGGTGATATTCATCTTTGAATTTTTTGTATTTTTCATCATTATGAACTTTATTTTCCTTCTGTAAAAATGGATGCACTTCTTGCTTTAATTCCCCTAACTGAGATGCACACGAGTACATTTTTTCAGAAATGCTAGAGTAATCATTTCTGTCTATCAAAAGTGAATAAACTAAAACAGCAATCGAAGAGAAAGCTTGAAACAAACCAACTAATTTATTGTTTATATTGTTACCTAAAGAATAAGCCTGCATTAGAGTTACTAAAATTAACCCTAAAGAAATAATAACGATGATATAAGCCGAAAGTTTAGAATGTAACTTTAAACGACGAGATGCATTAAATCTGGTTTTAGATGTAGCATCCATTTTTTTATACAAATTTTGAAAACTATTTTCTGTATTTTTCACTGCATTTACTTCTATATGATTAAAAAAATTATAACGCCTGCATAACCAGGGTAAGAGCGTGAAT
>NZ_MAJV01000007.1:0-893 GCF_001691065.1 Aliivibrio sp. 1S128
AACGTGTTATGCCAGCGTTACATGCTAAGGTTGTCTCTTTTGAGATACGGTGCTATAGTTTAACCAGATTTGATAATTAGAGGTTGCTATGCCAGAGATAGATGCATTGCTTGGGCTTTCATTTTGTCTGTATTTTTTCGACAACAAGCAGCATAAATTGCCTCATATTCATGTCAAATATGGTAGCTATGAGCTAATCATAGCAATTGAAACAGGAGAGTGCTTAGAGGGTTATTTACCAAATAAGCAACGAAAACGAGCAGAAGCTCACATTGAAAGCAATCGAGTAAAATTGATGGCAATGTGGAAACAAGCAGTTGCTGGTATTAATCCGGGTAAATTATAGGTGACGTATGTTGAAAGTAATTGATGTTGATTTGGTAGCTGATTTTACACTTGAGCTTACTTTTAGTGACGGTTATACCGGTGAAGCTAACTTAACTGAGTATTTCCAAAAAGAAGCATTTAGGCATGTGACTAATTTTCAAAAGTTTGCATTAACTGCTGATGGCTCTCTTGATTGGAGTGGTGTTGAATTATCAGCGGCAACGTTAAAAGAAATCACGGTTGGTAGTTATACTGAATCTGATTTAACGCCTTTTGACGTTAAAGAAATGGAAATGGTAATAAAGCAGGCTTCATGGGATTCAATGCAAGAAGGTCGAGCTGACATTTTGCAAGCGGCTATTCGTTCTTATGTTGAACAATTTGGCCACAGTGTTGTAATTGAGCGTGCAGGAATTAAAAGTAGAACGAGTGCTTATCGTTCATTAAAACCTGAAACGACACCAAGTTTTGGTACTTTGGTTCAATTAGGTCATGCAGTTATTGAATTGGCTAAAGATAGAGTTTCTGCTCATTCTTTGAGTCGCATGTAACAAATGCATCAACAC
>NZ_MAJV01000008.1:0-927 GCF_001691065.1 Aliivibrio sp. 1S128
AACGTGTTATGCAAGCGTTAAGCGGTTATCTATTAAATATTATCAATTAAGAATAAGAAGATATGTATACAAATATTAGTTTTACGTGTGAGTGTGGCAGTGTTGTTGAACATATGGCTTTTTACCCTGTATTTGTCGCAGATACAGAGAAGGAAAGAGAAGAATATCAAGAAACAGAGTTAGAAACTGAGTGCGATCGCTGTGGAAGACCTTATCAGGTATTAGTAAAAAATAACTTCTATGATGTGGAAATTATTGTTGATAATGGTGAAATTAGAGTTGAACATACTGAACCTCAATATGAAGAATCTGAGTTAGATCTATTACTTCCAAAAGAAAGTTCACAGATCGTACTGTTCAGGGAGCAGTTAAATACTGTTCAGTTATTAGTAAGTGCCAAAGTTGAAGAAAAAGCTCAATATGGTTTGCATGTAATGTTATATAGTCACTTAGTTGCTTCAGCAGAGGGTTATCTATACTCGACATTTACGAAGTTTGTAACCCAGCATGACTCACTTTTACGTAAATTAGTTGAAACCGATCCAGAGTTTTCTAAACAAAAATTTTCGCTTTCTGACATCTTTGTCAGTAGAGAGACTTTGAAAGATACAATTGATAAATATCTGAAAGATTTGATTTTTCACAATATGAAAAAAACTAAGGAAATGTATTTAAGTGTATTAGGTTTTGATTTTGGCCATATTCCTTGGTTTTTTAGAGCCGTTAACTTACGCCATCACTGCGTTCATCGTGGAGGATATGATAAAGACGGAAACTCATTAAATATTAACTCGGATGTGATTTTAAGTTTAATGAATCACCTAAGTGATTTAATTGAAGCTATTGAAGTAAGAGTTAAAGATTTCGATGATGAAGGAAATAAAAGGGTAACGTACCGATAATCCGCTTAACAAATGCATCAACACG
>NZ_MAJV01000008.1:989-1476 GCF_001691065.1 Aliivibrio sp. 1S128
TTAAGTATAATTGCATAGTAGTAAACGTGTTATGCAGGCGTTATGTGCAAAGGGATAATTAATGAGATTTTCAATATTAGTAATGCTTCTGATTTCATTTAAGTCATTAGCACTCGATGACTATAAATGTATGATAACAAATGCTGTTTCTTCAAATGAAAATGGCAAATTAATAGAAGTTGGAGATAAGTCTGTAAATGGAAAAATATTTACAGTAGATAGAAGTTCTGGAGTCATGGTTGGTCCTATAAAAAATAATTATATAAGTGAGCCCATAGTTCTAGATTTTGGCTCAACGGATAACTCTTTTAAAGCTGTAACAACGATGAGAAATGAGATTACAACAAATGTGTATGTTTTAACAATTCAAGAGTTTATAGACGGTTCTAGAAAGCCATTTGTGTTTTTAAGTAATTCAGATGTATTTTATGGGTATTGTGAACACTTTTAGATGCACATAACAATCGCATCAACACGATTTGCTACA
>NZ_MAJV01000009.1:0-481 GCF_001691065.1 Aliivibrio sp. 1S128
CATAGTGAATTTGGCCACCTAGTTAGAAATGATATAATCATTTCAGAATTAAATAGGTGTACATAATGACAAGACGTCCAAGAAAGAACTATAGCGCAACATACAAGCTAGAAGCTGCCCAATTAGTAATTGAGCAAGGGTACTCAATTACTGAGGCATCCCAGGTTATGAACGTAAGTAAATCAGCCATGACTAAGTGGGTTCAGCAGCTAAAAGATGAGTTAAGTGGAGTGATCCCAACGGCATCTCCTATAACTCCGGAACAAATAGAAATTCGTGAGTTAAAAAAGAAACTTGCTCGTCTCGAGGAGCATAATGAAATACTAAAAAAGGCTACGGCTCTGTTGATGTCAGACTCACTGAACAATTCGCATTAATAGATAAACTCAGGCAGAGCCACAGTATAAGCATTCTTTGTGAAACCTTTGGTATTCATCGGAGTAGTTATAAGTATTGGAAGGCAAAGCCAAGAAACGTTGAC
>NZ_MAJV01000009.1:599-757 GCF_001691065.1 Aliivibrio sp. 1S128
CTTAATTTAGTAAGTACGCAAATACCGAAGCATACTTATAAGAAAGCAGATCATGAAAGTATTATTGCTCCTAATTTATTAAAACGACAATTTGACGTTAAGCAACCAAATCAAATTTGGTGTGGTGATGTCACTTACATTTGGATTGGTACAAGATG
>NZ_MAJV01000010.1:0-494 GCF_001691065.1 Aliivibrio sp. 1S128
GTTTTACTTGACCACTACAGAAGTTGTTGAATTGTATAGAAAAGGGGTTAATGGTGAGAAGTTAGTTACAACTCGGAAGCATTATAACAAGAAAGCATCATGGAAAGAGAAAATGATGGGGGCTGTGCTGAATCGTGTCTACTAGTATTGAAATTTTAGGAATGTCAGTTTCGCTTTCTGTATTGTTGTGTTTTACAGGTTTTTTTGGTGGGTTATTTCCTTTTATGAGTGACTTAATTACTAGACAAAAGGTTGAACCAGAGAAAAAAATTGATCTTGATATCGAGTTTTTTTTAATTAAGCTTTTTATGATACCTATAGGCGCATTGGTTTTAACTGCTCTAGCTGTTGCTTTTGGTGCAGTGAATAATTGGCTTGCTGCATTATATTTAGGTGGTACTTTGCCTTTGTTAGTCGAAAAAGTTATCACAAATCAGAAAACGGTAGACAATCTAGCTTACCAACAGTAAATATACATAACAAACGACTATGGT
>NZ_MAJV01000011.1:0-6727 GCF_001691065.1 Aliivibrio sp. 1S128
TAGGGCTTTTTTACGTCTGTATAAAAGACATCTATTTTATAAATGAATAATTATTTTGTTAAACGTTGATATGATGATCTAGAGTTTAGTGTATTAATATAACTTATATTGAGTCGAAAGGTACTTAGTCTTCGATAAAGTGTAATGTAGTCTTGTGTCGTCGTAAGTAAAGCTAGCCACCGTTTTATAGTCTAAGTAATGTTGTTATTCTGCAAAGTTAGGTTGTAATCAATTATTGTGTAGATGAGGCCTGATATTATAGCAATAATTTATTATATATTTAGCTATTGGATGTTTTTGCTTCAGTAAAGCTTCCATATCTCCTGTTAGGAACCCATTCACTTTAAGCTTCTCATTGGTCTATTACCCCCAACAATTGCAGCGGCGACTCATTCTCTGAATTATTTTATATCGCCATAATTTTTGTCTGAATTTTAAGCTTGTATAGTGGTGACATTGATTGCTATGAAATATGAGGCTTAAAGTTTTTACCTAACTCATCGAAAGCGTTTTAGCGGTCTGGTAAAAGTTATGATGACTAATCATTTTTCGTGGAAATAGATTAATAATAACTAAATAACCCTCTATTGTACCAATTAAAATGTAAGTTACATCACCGGCCAAATCTGATTTTGGCGCTTAACATCAAGTTATTCCATTAGCTTAGTTATACGCTCTCTTAGATACCATCTTTGCTATGCTTTTCGCCTCAGCAGAGCTATTACTGATGGGCGGGATGTTTTGAGTATAACTTTTGTATGTCATTATTATCCTCAAGACGAGCAAACTTCTTTTTGAATTCACGAATTTCTATCTGATCGAGAGTTATAGGTTATGCATTTGGCATCACCCCGCTTAATTCATCTTATCGCTGTTTAACCAACGTAGTCATAGCTGATTTAGCTTTAAAGGCTTCAGTTATTGTTGTTAACTGAGCAGAGTTGGTTGGGCGTGTTTTTAGATGGATAAATTCATTATGCCATTAAATTAGATCATGTTATTTAGTATCTAATACAAGAATGGTTAAGTTAATTAGATAGGAGTTGTTAACTGGTTTTTGGGGTATTTGAAATTTTTAAAAGGTGACTTGAAGAGTATAGTGCTTGATGAAAAAGCATGAGATTGTCTAGTTCCCATGCTCTAATTTATTAATTATAGAATTTGATTCAAGATATGATCTGCCTTAATGCGCTTGATTCGTTTTATTAAGCGTTTTACATCAATAGGGTAGCTATCTAGCTTATCGATTTGCTTATATGAACCAATAACTTGAGTATGTTTAAATATTACATCAAGCTCAGATTGTTTACTTGAAAGAAGCAGTTGTTCGGGATCTTGTAATAGTAATCCATTTTCTAAATCTAACTTCCAGGCTCTTGGGTTTAAGTTACTTCCTGTTATAAGTGTGAACTCATTATCGATCCACATACCTTTTAAATGGAAACTGTTGTTTTCATGTTTCCATAAATGAAGGGATAACTGTCTATTAGCTATGGAGGACTCGTTTGATTTAGCAAAGTTCCTTAGATTTATTTCATATAAATAAGGTAACCCTGCAATGGTTCTAAATTCTTCTTCAGGAGCAATATAAAAATCATTAGCTGTTTTGTCTCCAACAATAATCGTTACTCTTACACCGCGTTGTAGGGCCTTTTTAAGCTCTTTTGCTATAGGCTTAGGGAAGTTAAAGTACGGCGTGCAAATCGTAATTTCTGATGTTGCAGATGCCAATAATAGCTTTATATGATTATTTAACTTATTACCTTTACGTCCTAGGCCAACTAGTGGTGTAACACCAACTTCTCCTGTCTTTCTTAATTGAGGAGTAAATTGGTAATTTGATACACTTAGTTGTTTACGAAGTTCCTTTATTGCCGGTTTTAATGTTTTTGTATTAGGGCGGTTTTTTTGTGATAAACAATTTACTGCAGGGCTTGTAATTAATGTTTTGTTAATGAAAGACACCATCGAATTAGCTAAATCGCTGTTATTTAATATGTGGTATCGATCAAAACGGTATTTATCTTTATGAGCTAAATATACGTCGTTTAAACTTGCACCACTGTAGATAACAGTATCATCAAAAACAAAGCCTTTTAAATGAAGAACACCAAAAACCTCTTTATTACGTACTGGAACTCCTAGTACATTAATTGAGTGTTTATATTTTTCAGAGAACTCTCTATACAGTGCAGCATTTCCATCGCTAGCTTCAGCGCCAATTAAGCCTCGTTGTGCTCTGTGCCAATCAACAAGTACATTAATATCAAGTGTTGGTTGCTTCTGTTTTGCTTCATATAATGCGGTGAATATTTCTCTTCCTGCATCATCATTTTCTAAGTAAAGAGCGACGATATAAATACGATGCTTGGCTTTTTCTATTTGTTTTAACAGTTCATACCGAAAATCTTGAGCAGAATGAAGAGTCTGAATATTCTCAGGATTTTGAGACAACATTGGAAGTTTTGATAGCTGTTCTTTACTTTCTTGAGATTTTGAGTTCATAACCGATCATTAAATTATCAATATAAGATCGATAATTTTAGCAAACTAAATGGCTATTGCCGAGAGTAATATCAAATAGTTGATTTTTTATATGTTAAAAGATTTAGTTTTTTCCCATCTTTTGTATAACGCTCGTGTTTAATCTTAATTGCATTTGGTATCGTACTATCCTCTATATGTTTAAAATTATTTTTTAAATAAAATCCACAGAGGGTCGGTTCGCATAGGCAATAAGAGGTGTTGAATGGTAAAAATGATGGAAGTTGCTTTAATAAATAGCTACCTAAATTTTGTTGTCTCATTTCTTTTATAATCATCATTCCGGTTAAAAACTGGCAGTCTTCATATACCTTTATCCGTATCGCACCGACCATTTTGTTATCTGCTTCTAAGATAACAATATCTTCTTTTCCCTTTGGTTTTCCTGATGGATAATTTTCTTTGTATAACTTATGTAGGAGAGGAAGACGAATTTTATCTAAGTAGGAAACGGTAAGATTCATTTGTAGTATTCTATATAGTTTGTATGGATTAAGTTAGAATGTACTTAATTTAGCCTTTAAAATATAGTCGATATGAAAATTTTACCTACCAAAAATTTAAAGCCTTACAATAGCTTTTCTTTAAATGAAGACGCAGACCTGATTATTGAAGCTGAAAGTACCCAAGACTTAGTTTATATCTGGTCTTGTGAAGAATATTCTAATTTAACTAAACTTCCTCTAGGCAGAGGTAGTAACACATTATTTTGTGGCGCCTTTCCTGGTGTGGTTATTTTGAATCGAATCTTGGGGAAACAGGTTATAGAACTTGATGATAGCTACTTGATAACCGTCTCAAGTGGTGAGGATTGGCCGGATTTTGTCGAATGGTGCGTTGAAAATAATTATTACGGTGTTGAAAATCTTGCAATGATACCTGGTTGTGTAGGGTCTTCTCCTATACAGAATATAGGAGCTTATGGCGTTGAACTAAAAGACGTCTGTGATTCTGTCGAATATTTAGACCTTACTACATTAAAACTTAACACATTGAAGAGTGAAGAGTGTTTCTTTGGTTATAGAGATTCTATTTTTAAACAAAAATTAAAAGATAACGTGATCATTACATCGGTTACTCTGCGACTAAATAAGCAATGGAAACCATTGTTGTCTTATGGGCCGTTAGCTTGTTTAGATAAAATAGATACAAAAGCTAAAGATGTATATAAAAAAATATGCGAAATTCGTTCAAAGAAGCTACCTGATCCTAACATCTTAGGTAATGCAGGCAGTTTTTTTAAGAATCCAATAATCTCAAATAAACAATATACAGACTTAATTAGTCTTTATCCAAATATGCCGGCTTATTCATTTGGAGATGCAAAGAAAATTGCTGCAGGGTGGCTTATTGATAATGCAGGGCTTAAGGGCTTCAATATTAACGGGGCTGGAGTCCATAAAGAACAAGCACTTGTTTTAGTTAATAATGGAAATGCGACTTCTTCTGATGTTTTAGAATTAGCAAATTATGTTAAAGCGAAGGTGTTTGATATGTATCAAATAGAGCTAGAACATGAAGTAAGATTTTATTTTGAGGCAAAAGAAACGTTTTTATCGGAGCTATTTAATGAAAGATCATGCTAAAAAGTTGGCAATACTTAAGAAATTAAGTGATGGTCGTTTTCATTCTGGTGAAGATCTTGGTGAAAGCTTAAGTATTTCACGATCAGCTATCAGTAAACATATTACAGCGATTCAAGATTGGGGTTTATTAATTTATAAAGTTAAAGGTAAGGGGTATGCATTATCAGTTCCGATAGAACTCCTATCGTTAAACAGTATAACCTATAATAAATTACCAAAGCCTGAGTTGTTAGGTGTTGTTGATTCAACAAACCAATATTTGTTGAATCGAATGGATCAATTAGACTCCGGCCAATCTTGTTTTTCAGAGTACCAGGAATCAGGTAGAGGTAGACGAGGGCGAACTTGGGTATCACCTTTTGGCGGTAATATATACTTCTCTCTTTATTGGAAACTTGATAATGGTTTAGCTGCCACTATGGGGTTAAGTCTTGCTGTAGGAGTTGCTGTTGTTAATGCGTTAGAGAAATTAGGCTGTAATAATTTAAAATTGAAATGGCCAAATGATATTTACTGGAACGATAAAAAATTAGCTGGCGTTTTAATTGAACTTTCAGCACAGTCTGGTGGTGCAGCTCACGTGGTTATTGGTGTTGGTATTAATGTAGCTCTTGATCCTCGATTTGATGCTGAAATTGATCAACCATGGGTAGATCTAACATCGATTTTAGGTAAGAAAAACCAAAGAAACAGACTTGCTAATGAATTATTAATATCTTTGCATCAAAGCATGATTGAATTTGAGACCTTTGGGCTAAAACCGTTTGTGAAAAGATGGAAGAATTTAGACAATTTTATGGATAAAGAGATTACTTTGCAAATGGGGTCAAATAAGATTTATGGGGTATGTAAAGGCATTGATGAGCAAGGAGCGATTCTATTAGAGCATAATGGGCAAACCGCTTCATTTATTGGGGGAGAAATATCAATTAAAAAAGGTTAACTACTTTCGAATTGATACACTATTGATTGAATGGTTTTTTGTTTTTGATAAGATCAAGCTTGCTCGGTTTCTAGTTGGCAAAATATTTTCTTCTAAATTAAGACCATTAATCGAATCCCAAATGTGTTCAGCTTTATTGATTGATTTATCGATTGATAGTTCAGTGTAATGGGAAAAATATGCCCCTTTTTGTTTGAAAGCACTTGTTCTTAGTTTTAAAAAACGTTCTACATACCATTGTTTTAATTGTTCTTTAGAGGCATCAACATAAATTGAAAAATCTAAGAAGTCAGATACGAATCTATTATGTTGTTTATTAGGGTAATCATAACTATTTTGCAGGACATTTAGCCCTTCAATAATTAGAATGTCAGGTTTTCTGATTATCTTTTTTTCTTCCGTAATATCGTAGGTAAGATGTGAATAGATAGGAGCTTCTACAGCATCTTTACCACCTTTTATGTCAGCAATAAAAGAAACTAAAGAAGGCATATCATAAGATTCAGGAAATCCTTTTCTGTGCATAATCGCCCTGTCATTTAAAACTGCATTCGGGAACAAGAAACCATCTGTTGTAATTAAGTCTGTTCTTAAATTAGGGATTAATTGATTAAGTAACGTTTGAATTATTCTCGCGGTTGTGCTTTTTCCAACAGCAACACTTCCAGCTATACCTATTATAAAAGGAGAATTTATCTCATCATTTAATAAGAAATCCTCCAAAATGGCATTTTTTTTTCTATGACTATCAATATTAAGCTGGAGTAGCCTAATTAATGGAAGATAGATCTCTTCTACTTCTGCGATATTGATTTCTTCATTAATACCGCGTAGTTGTGTAAGTTCTTGCTCAGTTAATGTTAAAGGAGTTGAATTACGTAATTCAGCCCAACTTTCACGGGGGAAGGTTAAGTAAGAGCTCACAATGTTTACCTATCGGAGATAAAGAAGGGTGAACAATACAATAAGGAAGAATAAGAAAAAAGTGTTCTTATCTTATTTTTAATGATGAATTTGATTGAATCGGCAGAAATTACATTGAAAAGATAAAAAAAAACACTTTATTTGATTTTTAAGTTGCATGATATTTCCAGATTAACTAGAATGCGCACCAATTGTGCCGACTTAGCTCAGTAGGTAGAGCAACTGACTTGTAATCAGTAGGTCACCAGTTCGACTCCGGTAGTCGGCACCATCATCTTTAACTTCTAAATTTAGAGTTCGAGAGATTAAAATTTGGAGGGGTTCCCGAGTGGCCAAAGGGAGCAGACTGTAAATCTGCCGCGCAAGCTTCGATGGTTCGAATCCGTCCCCCTCCACCATATTTCAAGGTAAAATAGCTCAGTCGAGTTACATTGCGTGCATCGTATAATGGCTATTACCTCAGCCTTCCAAGCTGATGATGCGGGTTCGATTCCCGCTGCACGCTCCATCTCCTATTTTCCTTATATGATTTTTTTCAAATATATTTTTTGGTTACGTGGTCATATTATATACCACCAATAGCCGTACCTAGAGGGACTATCATGTCTAAAGAAAAATTTGAACGTACGAAACCGCACGTAAACGTTGGTACTATCGGCCACGTTGACCACGGTAAAACAACTCTAACTGCTGCTATCTGTACTACACTAGCTAAAATTTACGGTGGCGT
>NZ_MAJV01000012.1:0-307 GCF_001691065.1 Aliivibrio sp. 1S128
CTCCGTTGGGAAACGAGTTAGTTAAGTATAAAAATCCCCGTTGGAGGGGTTCCCGAGTGGCCAAAGGGAGCAGACTGTAAATCTGCCGCGTAAGCTTCGATGGTTCGAATCCGTCCCCCTCCACCATTATTCTTCTTAGTCGTTATTAACGAATAAGATAACTTGATTGCTCCGTTGGGAAACGAGTTAGTTAAGTATAAAAATCCCCGTTGGAGGGGTTCCCGAGTGGCCAAAGGGAGCAGACTGTAAATCTGCCGCGTAAGCTTCGATGGTTCGAATCCGTCCCCCTCCACCATTATTCTTCTTA
>NZ_MAJV01000013.1:0-906 GCF_001691065.1 Aliivibrio sp. 1S128
TATGCAGGCGTTATGCCTCTATATTATAAGGGTTATATGAACGAAAAAATAGAACAAGCATTGGCTAAATTTAACGATAGGGTTGTTTCTGCAAATTATTTTCAGTCGGTCATTGATGCAACTATTTCAGCTCAATTAGCTGATCTATATAAAATGAAGAAAGGCGCGAAAAGTTATGATAATGATCGGCTAATTTCAGTACACAATTTTACTGTACCGCATTTAAAAACAGGTGAGATATTTTATGTAGGCTCAACAACGCATACAATCGATACAAAAATTAATGATCTTTGGATGCAGCATAATAGACAAAATCAATGGCTATTAGCTGAGATCTATGAATCTTTCGAAACATTCATTTTTGAGTTGTATGCAATTTCTGGATATGCAGGGGTACCTATTTGGAAAAAAGACGATTTACCTCAAGGGGAAAAGAATTTAGATGACTATTTTAGACAAATAGAAAATAAAAGGACAATCACATCAAAATATATCATGGGTCAGCTAGCTATAAATATCCCTGAGATTAAAAAAGTGGAAATGAAAAATACATTCAGAGACATAAATATAAGATTTGCTATAAGACTCATAGCAAACTTTAGGCATCTGATTGTACATAAGCATGGGATTATTGACGATAAAGAGGCCTTAATAAGTAAAGTTATCAAAGAGTCAGGTATGTCTATTTCAAAAGATAAAAGGTCATTTTACGTGTCATTTGTTGATTACTATTTAGGCAATGGTGGTTATTCTAATCATATCCTTTTACTAAAACGAAAAGTGGATCTTGGCCTTCCTATAGAAACTCATAAAAGTAGAATCAATGATATGTTTAGTATATTACTGTCATACGCTCACTTTGTGTGTGAATGTATAATTAAGTACAAGGCATAACAAATGCATCAA
>NZ_MAJV01000013.1:963-2123 GCF_001691065.1 Aliivibrio sp. 1S128
AAATTCAGTTAGGTCTGTATAGTAGCAAACGTGTTATGCAGGCGTTATACCTAATTAGAGGAAATTATGGCACAAGAAGCAGCAGATATAGAAAATAGACCAGAAGAGTTATTTAAACTTCCTAATTATGGTTGTTTGCCATCTGGTCGTTTCCAAATAGATCTAAATGGTGCTCTCGGAGATTTTTTGGGTAATGATCTATTTGATCTTGATGGCAATCAACCGATAGAGGGCAATATACTGAAATTGACTGATGGTCTGATTAATGTAAACCCATCTGATGAAGCGATTGATTTTTATCGTGAGCGTGGTGATGATTTTCAAATGATTAACGTAGTGGTTTGTTGCTATGCATTTGAAGAAAGAGATGGAGAACTTTTTGGGCTTCCATACCATGTTTCATTAAGACCCGCGCAAAAAAGAGGACTACCATCGACAGTCGGAGTGGATTGGATCGATAAAATTGACTTGGAGCGTATTTTAGATGGTAAGCCACATTATATGGGATTCAATCCATTTTCAAATGCGTTTGGTTTGCATTGTGTTGGTGAAATGCCAATCAATGAACAAATGTGCTCAGATGTAATTGGCTTTGTTTATAACACTTATTTTCTTGCGTCAAAATACAATAAATCAGATGTTTTAGATCCAGGTTTATGTACATTGCTACTTGGTGAGAGTAAAGCTTTACTAAATGATTACCGGAAATTTAGGTTTTCTAGATACTTTAAACCATTTGATAATATCGAACCGGTCAAAATTTGGGGGTGTGACTCCCCAATAGAGCTTTTCTTGCTTCAAGCTATGCATAGTTTAGGGTTAAAACCTACAATTCAAACTCATATTCTAACTGATGGTTCAATTTTCCCAACTTTGCAAACAATGTGGGAAGGTGGTGTTAGAACTAAAGCTTTAAGCAAGACAATTACTGAGGCTGACTTTTACTTTGCTGAGCAGCGTGTAGCAATTTTTGTGGACTCTGTAGCTCATCACTCTACTGAAGAAGCTATAGCTAAAGATAAAGCAATTGATGAAAAGCTTGAAGCTATTGGAATTCGCAGTATTAGAATTACGGGTCCAGATATTATGAGTTCGCCAATAGAATGTGCTCAGCGTGTCTTCAAGAACATCGAAAATTAGGTATAACAAATGCATCAACA
>NZ_MAJV01000013.1:2160-3046 GCF_001691065.1 Aliivibrio sp. 1S128
TTTCTTTGAGTTTACCGTATTAAGTGGTAAATTTGAGCTTAATCTGCATGGTAGCAAACGTGTTATGCAGGCGTTATGTGCACTAAATTGAAGGGTTCAGATTTCCACACTTAGTGCAAAGGTAATCCATAAATGCTTCATTGTCATCTGAAGGGGTGATTTTCTTATAGTTTATATCTAAGTGATTAGTATATTCATCGCAATATTCACAACTATCGCCATCATGATAAGCATTTTCAATTATATTTTTACAATCACAGCAAGTAGCCATGACTTGTTTTTTTTCTTCAATATAAAGGGCATTATGTATTTTATTTGAGTTACACTTTTTACAGTGAAAAATGACTTTCATGATAGATTACCTCTTACTTTATAGTGCTTTATAATTGATTAATTGTAGCTTTCTGTTAGAGCTAAATCGGTATAAAACTTATGATGCATAGCAACACCACCATTACCAAAGAAAGGGACTTTATCATCATGTCGAAATCCATATTCAATATTGCCATGACTGAGTAAAATGCCATTTTCATGATGAAAAGTAATTTCAGCCGTTTCATTATCGACACTTACAGGGACAGAGTAGATACGATTTGAGTATTTACAATATATATAAGCATGAGTAACTAGGTTACGCATAGTTTGACCAATACGCCAAGATCGTCCAAACGAATGTTTTTCCTTAGTACTCATATAGTAATCAAGGTTTTTAAAACCATCTAATCGTAAATTAGACTCAGCAATACGTAAATGAACAGCAACCATGGTAACTCCAATTAATGAATATATAGGCTATGGTACGGTTTGATTCCAATATTGTCAATGTTGTAATATTCATCTATAAGCGAATACGTGCACATAACAAATGCATCAACACGATTTGCTA
>NZ_MAJV01000014.1:0-171338 GCF_001691065.1 Aliivibrio sp. 1S128
AAATAATTAACGTAATGATAATTAAGTATTTTTTAAATTGTAGTTTGCGTTTTTTACTTTGCATCCTTATTTTTTTTATCATTATTTTATTGATAATTTTATCCTTATTTTTTTTCCATTCTTTGGGCGTAACCTTCATCTCAACATTCAAGCGAGATGTTGTTTATTTACCCCGATAGAGTTTGCATGACCTGTCCAGATAACACCTTGCCCCTTTAAATAAATAATTTCGTATTACGGGCTTAAATTGGTCCATTCGATAATTCCTGGAGATGTTATGGAATCGAATACAAAGAAAATTGGCTTAATAGCCTGTACGGGTGTTGTTGCCGGCAACATGATGGGGAGTGGTATTGCACTATTACCTTCTTCATTAGCAGCGGTTGGTTCAGTATCAATTTTTAGTTGGATTATCTGTTTAGTTGGTGCATTAAGTTTGGCGTTTGTTTTTGCCCGCTTAGCAACAAAGAATCCACAAGAAGGTGGCCCTATTGCTTATGCTGGTGAAGTATCTCCTGTATTTGGTTTCCAAACGGGTGTTCTTTACTACCACGCAAACTGGATTGGTAACTTAGCAATCGCCATTACTGGTGTTTCTTACTTATCTGTTTTCTTCCCTGCTTTGAATGACCCTATCCCTGCAGCTGCCGCGACGATTGCATCAGTATGGTTATTTACCCTAGTTAACTTACTAGGTGGTAGCTGGGTTAGTCGTCTTTGTACATTAGGTTTAGGTCTTATCCTTATTCCGGTTGTTGGTACAGGGGTTGCTGGTTGGACTCACTTCGATCCTGCTTTATATAGCCAAAACTGGAATGTCTCTTCAGGTACAAGTAGCCACGCTGTTATTAGTGCTGTGCTTATCTGTTTATGGTCGTTTGTTGGTGTTGAATCAGCAGCGGTATCATCTGGTATGGTTAAAAACCCAAAACGCACGGTTCCTCTAGCAACAATGCTTGGTACTGCGATTGCGGGTGTGATTTATATCCTATCAACTCAAGTAATCAGCGGTATGTTCCCAGCAGCAGAAGTGGCAGCATCAGGCGCACCATTTGCAATGGCGACCACTGAAATCTTCGGTAGCTGGTCAGCGCCATTTGTTGCTGCATTTACTGCTTTAGCATGTTTCACATCACTGGGTTCTTGGATGATGTTGGTTGGTGAAGCCGGCAAGCGTGCTGCTCACGATGGTAACTTCCCTAAAATTTACGGTGAAGTTGATAAAAACGGTGTAGCGAAAAAAGGCCTTGTACTTGCGTCGCTAAAAATGACAGCGCTAATGATTGTATTGACCGTATTCAGCTCTCAATCAGCACATACTGCTGACTTATTTAATCAGTTAACGACTGATGCCGTACTACTAACAATGCTTCCTTACTTCTATTCAAGCATTAACTTAATTCGATTCGAAGGTATGACAACACGCAGTGGCTTCACCATGTTCTTCTCTGGTATTGCTTGTGTGTTCTGCATGATTGCTCTTGCTGGTGCAGAAGGCGCAACACTGACTGCAACCTTCATCGTGTCACTTGTTATCTTAATGTTCTACGCAAAAAAAATGGGCTTGAAACAATCTGAGCAACACATCAGCACTGAAGCTACTGCCCATTAATATCACTCGATAGCGTGAACACGTAACGCTACCAACTTAATAAATTTACCCTCAGGCGCTCCACTACCTCACCATCAAAAAGATGGGGAGCGCCTTGTTTCGTCTTGGAGATATAAAATGAATATTTTTGCTATCCTAAACCACTCAGGTGTTTTCTTTAAAGAAGAGCCAGTACGCGAATTACATGCTTCTTTAGAAAAAGCAGGCTACAAAGTAGTTTACCCAGTAGACGCGCAAGATTTATACAAAATGGTCGAAATGAACCCACGAATTTGTGGTGTGTTATTTGACTGGGATAAATACTCACTAGACCTATGTACTGAAATTAATACCCTGAATGAAAAATTGCCTTTGTACGCATTTGCAAACCAACATTCAACATTAGACATTTCATTAACTGATTTACGTCTAAATCTTCATTTCTTCGAATATGCCCTAGACATGGCTGACGATATCGCGTTGAAAATCAATCAAGCGACCGAAGAATATAAAGACCAAATCATGCCTCCTTTTACTAAAGCGTTATTTAAATACGTTGAAGAAGGTAAATATACATTCTGTACTCCGGGTCACATGGGCGGCACCGCTTTCCAAAAAAGCCCTGCAGGCAGCATCTTCTATGATTTCTACGGTCCAAACGCATTTAAAGCGGATGTATCAATCTCAATGCCTGAACTAGGTTCATTGCTTGATCACTCAGGTCCCCATAAAGAAGCAGAAGAGTACATCGCTCGTACTTTTAATGCGGACAGCTCTTACATCGTAACGAACGGTACGTCTACCTCAAACAAAATTGTAGGTATGTTCTCTGCACCAGCAGGCAGCACTGTACTTATTGACCGTAACTGTCATAAATCTCTGACTCACATGATGATGATGAGTGATGTAACGCCTATTTACTTCCGTCCAACGCGTAACGCTTACGGCATCTTAGGTGGCATTCCACAAAGTGAATTCACTCGTGAAGTGATTGAGCAAAAAGTAGCAGCAACACCAAACGCAACAATGCCGGGTTATGCAGTTATTACTAACTCAACTTACGATGGTCTGTTGTACAACACTCAATACATCAAAGAAACGCTAGA
Organism: Aliivibrio sp. 1S128; assembly: GCF_001691065.1. NCBI lineage: Bacteria > Pseudomonadati > Pseudomonadota > Gammaproteobacteria > Vibrionales > Vibrionaceae > Aliivibrio > Aliivibrio sp. 1S128. The sequence goes on from NZ_MAJV01000014.1 coordinate 2,698, forward strand.
AACTAAATTCATTCACTTCGACAGTGCTTGGGTTCCTTACACTAACTTCAACTCTATTTACGAAGGTAAATGTGGTATGAGTGGTGAAGCGATGCCAGGTAAAGTGTTCTATGAAACACAATCAACTCATAAATTATTGGCTGCGTTCTCTCAAGCATCAATGATCCACGTAAAAGGTGAGTTTGATAAAGAGTCGTTCAATGAAGCCTTTATGATGCACACATCAACATCACCTCAATACGGTATTGTTGCATCAACTGAAACCGCTGCGGCAATGATGCGTGGTAATACAGGTAAGAAACTGATCCAAGACTCAATTGATCGTGCGATTCGTTTCCGTAAAGAGATCAAACGTCTACAAGGCGAAAGTGAGAGCTGGTTCTTTGATGTATGGCAACCAGAAAACATCGATACAACAGAATGTTGGAAACTGGATCCTAAAGATACATGGCATGGTTTTAAAGACATCGATGATGACCACATGTACCTTGACCCAATCAAAGTAACGCTATTAACTCCAGGAATGAACGAAAATAGCGAAATGAGCGAAACAGGTATTCCTGCTTCTATTGTTGCTAAATACTTAGATGAACACGGTATCGTAGTCGAGAAAACAGGTCCATATAACCTATTGTTCTTATTCTCTATCGGTATTGATAAATCAAAAGCGATGCAACTGCTTCGTTCATTAACTGACTTTAAACGCGGTTTTGATCTAAACTTAACAGTGAAAAACTTCCTTCCTTCACTGTACAGAGAAGATCCAAGCTTCTACGAAGGCATGCGCATTCAAGAACTGGCACAAGGCATTCACGATCTAACTCGTCAATACCGTTTACCAGAACTGATGTTCAAAGCGTTTGATGTATTACCTGAACTAAAAGTAACACCACACGCAGCATGGCAAGAAGAGCTACGCGGTAATGTGGAAGAAGTGAAACTGGAAGAAATGGTTGGTCGCGTAAGTGCCAATATGATCCTTCCTTATCCTCCAGGTGTTCCACTAGTACTTCCTGGTGAAATGGTAACAACAGAGTCTCGTCCAGTACTTGATTTCTTAGAGATGCTATGTGCAATCGGTGCTCATTACCCAGGTTTTGAAACGGATATTCACGGTGTATATGCTCAAAAAGATGGCAGTTACACAGTGAAAGTATTAAAAGAAGATTAAGCCCTAGGGTTTTAAAGGATTATCGTTTATTTTAGGGCATGGAAGCCCTTACTCTACTTTAAATTATGGTGATGTTATGAAACGTATTCTTTCCATTCAGTCTCATGTTGTATTTGGTTGCGCAGGCAACAGTGCTGCGGTTTTTCCAATGCGACGAATGGGGATGGAAGTGTGGCCTATCAACACGGTACAGTTTTCAAATCACACGCAATATCAACAAGGCTGGAAGGGCATTGCAATGCCTGCTGGTCACATATCAGATTTAGTTGATGGTTTATCAGCAATTGAAGCAACTCACGTTTGTGATGCGGTATTAAGTGGTTACTTAGGATCAGCAGCGCAAGGTGAAGAAATCATCACAGCGGTACAGAAAATTAAACAAGACAATCCAAACGCAATTTACTTTTGTGATCCAGTAATGGGACACCCAGAAAAAGGCTGCATTGTTGCACCAGAAGTGGAAGTGTTTTTTAAAGAATCTGCATTAGCATCAGCGGATATTATTGCGCCAAACTTACTTGAATTAGAAAGTTTATCTGGCATGACTATCAACACCTTAGAGCAAGTGATTGAAGCGAATAATCAACTGCTTGAAAAAGGCGTTAAGATGGTAGTGGTAAAACACTTAAGTCGTGCGGGAATTAAAAAAGATCGTTTTGAAATGCTATTAACCACCAAAGAAGGCAGTTACCACGTTTCTCGTCCTTTATATGACTTTGATGCTAAGCGTCAGCCAGTAGGGGCAGGAGATTTAATTAGTGGCGTGATGCTTGCCAATTTAATGGCGGGTTACTCTCCAATTGATGCGTTTGAACGTACCAATGCTGCGGTTGATTCAGTAATGCAAGAAACCTTCAATCGTGGTGCGTATGAACTGCAACTTATCGCATCTCAAGAGCATTTCAATACGCCAGAAATCACGGTAAAAGCAGAGAAAGTCGCTTAATTACGCGAAGAAAAACAAGCAATAATACTCTACAATAAGTAAAAAATGCATGAGCCCGTTATTCTTTTCATTAAAGAATAACGGGCTTTTTTCGTTTTATTGCTGAGCAATGTCGTTTAAAAATTGAAGGCGCTCTTTTTCTTGTTCTGACATTTGATAGGGTTCATCACTTAAGCTTGAAATATCAAAAGATAAAATTGGGAAAACAGGTTTTCGGCTTGTGCCATAACGTGTTTTCTCTCCAGGAAAGTCAGACATTTTCTCAACCGTGATATTTCGCAGCTCAAACTCTGCTACATCATTTTTAAGCACTGAACTATGTGCTTTTAGTTGAAAGACAGCATCACCTTGTGAGAGTTTCCCTTTATTTGTTAAGGAAGCAATCGGCTTTCCATCTTGTTGAAATAAGTTGGCTCTAATTCGGTAGTTACCCGACTCTTTCACTTCAATGTTCAGCGGTAATATCATATCGCTTCCCGCAGAGTAGGGCGGCTCTATTGAGTTAACATAAGCCACTGGATTTGAAAATTGAATATCCGTAGTGAGCGTATCTTTACCATCTAAAAAAGAGATTACCGCTTTAATTCTAATCTCTTGAGGCCACTCTTTTTTAGGTGAAAACTCAGTAGTTAACTCTTGTGTGTATTGAGTTGTGAGAGTTTTTCGAGTTTCTGGGTCTAATAGCTCATACTCGATATGATCAACTGCGAGCTCTGAATTAAGAGTGACAGTAATAGACTCAGGGTAAGAAAATCGATATTTATCTAAAGAGAGGGAAGCTTTATGAGAACCATCTAACACAGGGATCTTAACTTCACTGAAATGATTGGGTTCAAGATAACTTTTATCGTTAGAAAGCAGTGGCGTTGAGTAAGAAGGATAAATAATATCTGCGGCGTAAGCTTTAGATAATAAGGCAAATTGTTTGGTTAACTCTTGTGGGAAAGCCTGAGGTATCTCATCTTGTTCTTGTGGAGGTGTAAGGTCTGTTTTTGTTTGCACTACTTCTTTTTTTAATTGCCTTTCTGAAGCTGTTTTTATTTTTTGGTGAGCTTTTACTGAAGGATGATCTCCTGCCATTGTTGGGGCTGAGTTATCCTGCATTATCCAATGAAAAGTGGTGGCTGAAGTCATCAACAACGCACCAATAAATAAAGCATTCTTATTCATCACAATAAATCACTAACCAGTTCAGACATGGTTTCATTTTTTGAGTTATCAACGTACCGATATGTATTGCCGCTTAACCAATAAGTAGAATCTGTCGTACTTACTTTAATGATTGTACCATCGAGCAGTGTTTTTTGTTGGCTTACTGCCGTTACTTTACCTTGATGTTTTGTGCCTATTAATCCGCTATGGCTGTAATCATCCCCCATTAATAGTGGGTAATGATAAGGCATAAAATTAGTCACCGCTTGTGGTTGGTTTTTTATTTCCCCATCAAAAGCGAGAGTTGTTGAACAGCTTGTAAATGAGCCAGATTGACTTGAACCACAAGAAGAATGACTTGATACCACGCCATCATCTTTCCCCGGTAAGAATCCACTGGTTGATCCTAAATAGTCACTGCCTTTACCGACAAAGCGAATGCGAGGAATACGGTTATCAGGTAAAGGGGCTAATTGGCGTGCATTGGTAATTTTTAAATCATTAAGTACGCCGGTATTTCCTGCACTAGGTGTTTCACCTAGCCATAATGACATTGCATATTTTAGCGGAGCATTTAATACGCCACTGCCTTCTGAGATATTAATCGCCATATCACCCAGCTCAGAACCACCGCCTGCACCAGCAAAATCAAAGGTCGCAATAATATTAAGAGGAGCTAACCCCGCATTGGTCAGCCAGTTTTCTTGATTGTCTAACAAATAGCGAGCGACCAGATCTCCAGTAGAATGAGTCACTAAAATACAGCCATTTTGACAGGTGTTATTTTCAGAAAGAGCTTTTAATTTTGGCCATACGTAATCGCTTGAAATTCTTCCTGCAACACGTTCGTGAGAAGGCCAGTCGATACGCTCATCGGCTTTAGCTAACCAAAAATCTTGCCAATAGGTTTTTCCATCAGCAACAACCGTATCATGATTGGGCTTGGTTTGAAGTTGACCTGCTTGAAAGCCGTGGATCAAGATTATTGGGTGTTCACCTAATGCAGCCAAACTAGAAAAAGAAGTCATAGCAGTAATGAATAAAAATAGACGTGAAAATAATTTCATAAGAGTTGGCTCTTTTTTAGTAATTATATTTATAGGGTAATTGCTCAACTAAACTTTCGCAAATAGGGATATCGATTGCGTTCTCATTTATGAGGTAGTGCGCATTGGTTTCTGATTATTTAATCAATTTATGGTCATTTTAATGATTTTTGCTGTATTTATCTCTGAATGTAAATGAAGAACATATTTGAAATACCTGCTTACACACCGCAATGGTATCTCTTTCTATTATTTGGTAAAATCCGCCCGTCTTTGAATGCAGTTTCGCTGCTATCCATTAACCCATCTTGTTTATACAAGGAAGCACATCATGAACACAAGTAAACAGGAACCCCCAAGTTGGTGGTTTAACTCTTTTTCTACATGATGATCTGAGGGTGATATGTCTTCAGATCTGGAGACGTATTATGGAATTTGTACAACAAAAAACAGACACCGAACATATTAAAACATCAGAAAATATGCATAAAGGTTCTGGTGTTGAAGATAGTAATATCAGCATAAAAAATGCATCAATTGGCGTGCTTTATAAGAAGCGCGTATTTTGGTTAGTACTGCTTGTTTTTGGTAATGTATTCTCAGGGGCAGGTATCGCTTACTTTGAAGAGATCATTACCTCTTATGTTACGTTGGTTTTTTTCTTACCTTTATTAATTGATAGCGGTGGTAACGCCGGATCTCAATCTGCAACCTTAATGGTTCGAGCGTTAGCTACCGGTGATATAAAACCAAATGACTGGGGTAAAATGCTTGGCAGAGAAGTATTTGTCGCTCTAGGGCTTGGTTTGAGTATGGCTGCTGCCGTTTACCTTTTAGGTTTATATCGCGGTGGCTATGAGGTTGCGATGGTGGTTGGCTTAAGCATGATAGCGATTGTGCTTATAGGTAGCTTAATTGGCACTATACTTCCTTTTGGTTTACATAAGCTCAATTTAGATCCCGCTTCTGCGAGTGCCCCAATGATTACCTCTATCGCTGATATTTCCGGCGTATTAATTTATTTTGCTATTGCTTCTGCGGTATTAGAGATAGGCTAACCACTCTCTTATTTAAAAATATTCGCTCATTGATGAATGGATTAAGACGTTAAAAAGCCCAATATCACTTTTGATGTTGGGCTTTTTTCCTATATAAGGTGTTATCGATTACAATGAGCTATCGGTAAGTATTTTATTTTGTATCAGTTCTAAAATTTGATTTTTCCTTTAGTGGTTAAACATATTCACTTATTTGAGGTTCCGTTTTTATGTTGTCAGAATGGCAAAATCACAAAGCGCAATTGCGTAATTACGTTTACAAACGAGTGGATGATGCAAGTGCGGTAGATGACATACTTCAAGATGTGTATATAAAAGCTAGCAGCAATTTGCATCAATTAAAATCTCAAGGTAGCTTGAAAGGATGGTTATATAAAATTGCCTACAACACGATCATGGATTTTTATCGTGATAAGTTGCCGTATGATGAGTTACCGGAAGATTTAGTCGCAGAAGATGAAGATACTGTAGAGGAGGCTCGTAAAGAATTGGCCGAATGTATACGCCCTTTAATTGATGACCTCCCAGAAAAATACAGTATTCCTTTGCGTTTAGCTGAACTAGAAGGGGTTCCTCAACAAGAGATTGCTGATAAGTTAGGGTTATCCTTGTCGGGGGCAAAAAGTCGAATTCAACGAGGTCGTGCTAAATTTCGCGAAAACTTAATGACCTGTTGTGATTTTGAACTCAATGATGGAGGATCTGTCACTGGCTACTCTTCTAAAAAAGGAAAAAGTTGTTCTTCGCAATTAAAATAATACGGCTCCTTTCCTGAAAATAAACGGTAAATAGTCACTCTATTTTCCGTTTATTTTATCCACTCTTTTTTATTCCTATTATTTGAAAAAATTTTGCGTCTTTTCTTCAGCTTCTGCGTCTTTGATCCGTTAAAACTATTTTTATGAAGATCATAAATGAAAAATACTGATGTGAAATACCTAGAATCTAATACGCTTTCTTTTTTAAATAACGAAAATGCCATGAGTACCTTGCATGACATTCGACGTGGAATTGAAAGAGAGTTGATCCGCACTACGCCTGAAAACCATATTTCAAACTTATCTCATCCAGAAGAATTGGGTTCGGCTTTAATGCACCCTTACATAACCACTGATTTTGCAGAAGCGCAATTAGAGTTAGTCACCCCAGCAATGACAGAAAGAAAGGCGACGTTTGATTCGTTAGCTTCTTTGCATCATTTTGTTGCGACTCAGTTGAGTGAAGATGAAATTATGTGGGGGGCAAGTATGCCACCTGAACTGCCAAGTGATGATGAGATTAACATTGCCGCGTATGGTTCATCGAACGCTGGGCAACATAAGGTGCGTTATCGTGAAGGGTTGGCAAACCGTTATGGAAAAAGAATGCAGTTAATTTCAGGTATTCATTATAACTTTTCATTCCCCGATTCATTTTGGGCAACGTTACACGCACACCTCGGCAGTGAATTGTCATTAAACGATTTTATTTCAGAACGTTATTTTCACTTGATCCGTAATGTTCTACGTAACGGTTGGATTATCCCTTATTTATTTGGTGCATCGCCAGCGGTAGACAAAAGCTACTTAGTCAATCAAGAACATCCTTTAGCGCTTTTTGATGAAGATACCTATTATTTTCCATGGGCGACCTCGCTACGTTTAAGTAATATGGGCTATAGCAGTAATGAGCAGTCTCTTTACCCAACGAGTTTTAATAGTAAACAAGAATATTTAACTGATTTATGTCATGCATTAACAACACCAAGCGCACGTTATGCTCACCTAAATGCCGATCAGCAATTAAATGGGTCCGTCTTACAATTAGAAAATGAATTGTATGGTTCAGTAAGACCTAAAATCGTTAATGATCAATTGCGTCCTTTATATGCAATGTGCCATCACGGCATTCAATACATTGAATTACGCAGTCTGGATAATAATCCACTATTACCATTAGGGATCAATGAAGAACAAAGTCATTTTCTAGATGCATTTCTTACCTATAACGCCTTAGCACCAAGCCCAGAATTAACCGATGATGAGCGAGTATTAATTGCCCGTCGTCAAGAGTTAGTAGCAACAGAAGGGCGAAAACATGGGCTATTATTACCAACGTTAGAAGGAGATATTAAGCTTAAAGATCTTGGTTCTGAATTACTTGATGCAATGATACCTGTTGCGACGTGGCTAGATAATGCGTTTGCTACACAAGAGCATAAGCAAGGTATTGAACGTGAACAGGCTAAGTTTGTAGATAGTAATTTAACGCCATCAGCACAACTGCTAGCAATGATGAAAGAGGAAAAACTCTCATATAAACGAGCAACACAGAGACTCTCAAAAGTGCATTTTAAACAGCATCAAGATACTAAGATTGATGATGAGGAAATGGGTAATTTAACTCGTTTAGTGACTGAGTCTTTAGTTAAACAACAACAAATTGAAGCACAGCAAGATATAAGTTTTGATGCGTTTATTCAGAAAAAAAACTATTTACAGTGTGACTGTGAAATAGAAGAGGCGGTAGCGTAACGTAATGAATATTTTGTGGAAATTGCGCGGTTACATCAAGATGTTTTCACGCCAATATATTATCGCCATTATCGCATTACAAGTGGTGGCGCTACTCAGTCTAATACCTTCTTGGTTAATAGGGAGGATCATCGATAGTATCAGTGCTAACCAATTAACCATGGCGTATTTATTGATGCATATTGGTGGTATTGCTCTCTCTGCAATTGCGATGTATGGCTTACGCTATGTATGGCAAAGTCAATTGTATGGGGCTTCTATTGCTATTGCGAAAGTGCTGCGTCGAGACTTATTTAAAAAGTTTTCAAGGTTGTCACCGTCATTTTATTCTCGTCGAAGTACGGGTGATTTAATGGCTCATGCCACTAATGATTTGAATGCGGTTGAAGAGGCAACAGGAATGGGGGTTATGACCTTAGTCGATTCCTTTATCGCCGGTTTGACTGTTATTTTTGGCATGATATTCATTGTGAGTGGTGAGCTTACTGCTGTTGCACTATTACCGTTTCCGTTATTGGTTTATATCACTAAACATTATGGTACTAATCTGCATAAAACATTTGGTCGCGCGCAAGCAAGTTTCGCTCATTTAAATGAAGAAGCGCGTGAAACTGTTTCTGGTATTCGTGCCGTTCGCTCTCATGATATTGGGCAGCGTCAAGAGCAGCGCTTTGGTAAAACACTGGATGAAACATTAGAAGCAAATTTTGCCGTTGCGAAAGTGGATGCCGCATTTGCACCAACTATCCAGTTAATTTACGGCTTATCGTTTGTAATTTCATTGGCTTATGGGGCGTGGTTAATTAGCCATGGACAGATCTCGGTGGGTTTGTTTACTACGTTTACGTTATACCTTGGGCAGTTATTAGGACCATTTCTGCAATTTGGTTGGCAGTTTAATGTTTTCCAGCGTGGCAGTACGTCGTGGAAACGCTTGGAAGCACTTTTTTCAGAAAAAGAAGAAGTGGTTGAAGGCACCGTTACATTACCAACTGATGCGAAAGCAACAGTAGACATAAATATAGTGTCATTCTCTTACCAAAATGCGAACTGTCGAGCATTAGAACACATTAATATGAAGGTGGCTGAAGGTGGTTTTGTTGGTATAACCGGACCAACCGGTAGTGGTAAGAGTACCTTACTACAATTGATCCTAAGACAGTTCGAGTTACAAAACTCATCAAGTATAAGTATTGATGGGCATCCTGTTGGATCATTAACGTTTCATTCATTACGCAGCAAGATGGCGTGGGTTCCGCAAAAGCCATTTCTTTTTTCAGGCTCTATTGCTGAAAATATCGCACTGGCTAAACCGGATGCAACAGAAGAGCAAATTAAACACGTTGCAGAGATGGCGGGAATTAAAAGCGAAATTGATGCGATGCCTGATGGGTTTAATACTCAACTACGAGAAGGAGGAAGTAATCTTTCTGGTGGGCAACGTCAGCGATTAACACTGGCAAGAGCTTTACTATCTGATGCGGATATTCTGTTGTTGGATGATCCATTCAGTGCGTTAGACATTAAAACTGAAGTGATTGTTCGTCGAAATCTAAAGGCAAATTACAGTCATAAAACCATGTTATTAGTAACTCAACGTTTACCTAATTTAATCGAAGCAGATCGGATCTTTGTATTAAATGAAGGGCAAATTGAAGAGCAAGGGTCACATCATGATCTATTGGCTAATCAAGGTTGGTATTCAATGGTTTACCAACGACAAAGTCAGCTAAACACCGTTATTGAAGATATCCCAAGTGAGAGTATTCAAGGGTCAAAATCAGAGGGGGGATCTCATGCGTGAAGACAATGCACAACAGCCTAGTGATACCTTCTTATTTAAGCGCTTATTAGCCTACTCTTTACCTCATAAAGCACGGTTCATTGTCGCCTTTATGATGCTAACGGTTGCGATAAGTGCTGAAATGGCGATTCCATGGCTAGCAAAGATTATCCTTGATGAGGTAATCGTACCGCAACAGTTTGAGTGGCCCCATCTGATTGGTCTTGTTAGTTTGGTGATGTTGTTTTATGTGATCTCGGCGTTATTTACGTATTTGCAAGCCGTATCATTCCGTCATAGTGCCTTGTTGGTGATTAATGATGTGAGAAAACAGCTGTTTAATCATGTGTTGAATTTCTCAATCAGCAGCTTTGATAAATTATCTGCCGGTAAATTGGTTTCTTATATTACCAATGATACGGAATCGATGCGTGATATGTTTGTTTCAACGATCCCTACGGTCATTCAAGGCAGCTTACGCATCATTGCGATATTTATTGCGATAGCGATTTTGGATTGGCGCTTGATGCTATTGAGCTTGGTATTGATCCCGATATTACTGACAACGATGCATTTGTATCGAAAAATCTCAATGCCAGTGTTTAATGGGATCCGAGAGCAAATCAGTAATATCAATGGGCGCATTAATGAATCGCTACAAGGAATGGCGCTGATCCAAGCGTTTAATCAAGAAAAAGCATTCAAAGAAAAATTTGAGCAAGAAAACCAACGTTGGTTTGAGTTTAGAACCAAATCAATCGCGATTGATAGTTTCATGCTGATCCCATTAACCCGTTTAGTGTCGAATCTAACGGCAGCAGGAATTGTGGCGTGGTTTGCTTATGGATCATTAACTACCGCAGTTGAAGTGGGTACGTTATACGCATTTTTGAACTACATCGAACGTTTCTTTGACCCGTTCCGTCAACTTTCAATGGAGCTACGTAAATTGCAGGTAGCAACGGTTGCATCAAAACGTGTATTTGAGTTATTGGATGAGCAATCAGAGCAGAACCGCTATCCACAAGAGCATGTTGAAATCTCAGCGCCGCATGACATTGAGTTTCGTCATGTTGATTTAAGTTATGACGAAGGTAATTTGGTCTTATCTGATGTGAATTTTGTCGCTAAAGGTGGGCAGTTTACAGCGATAGTTGGCCATACTGGTAGTGGCAAAAGCTCGGTAATTAATTTGTTGATGCGATTCTATCAACAGCAACAAGGCTCTATTTTAATTGGAGGCAAGCCGATTGAATCTTTACCTGAAGCCCAATTACGTAAATTATTTGGTTTGGTTTCTCAAGATCCAACGATTTTTAGTGGTTCAATAAAAGAAAATATCGATTTATCTCATGATAGGCCAAACGAAGAAAAAGTGATGTTAGCGGCGCAACAAGTTAACGCTGATCACTTTATTAAACGTCTTACTGATGGCTATGATCATCATCCTGGTCACGGTGGTGGTTCGTTTTCTGTGGGAGAGCGACAACTGTTAGCTCTCGCTCGCGCCTTATCACATGACCCAAGTGTTTTTCTTTTAGATGAGGCAACGGCCAACATTGATAGTGAGACGGAAGAGACAGTAAAAGCCGCATTAGAAAATATTCGAGATGGGAAAACGGTCATTATGGTCGCGCATCGATTATCGACCATTAAAAATGCCGACCAAATATTGGTAATGAATAAAGGGAAAGTCGTACAAAGTGGCAGCCATGATGAGCTTATTGTGCAAGCTGGAGATTATCGAGAGTTATATCTAACACAAAAAGCACAAGAAGAAGATGAACATCAGAACAGCACACTTGGTTTAGCTAGCATGACCGCTGCTTGAGTTATTGAATTTAAGAGTAATTAAAATGAATACAGAAAAAAAACCGTTTGTTTCTCAACAAATAATTGAAGACGCTTGTGAGTGGGCTATTATGCATGGTGTGGCTTTTCGACAAGCAGATAATACGGCAAGGCATTGTCCATTTAGTATCGCACCAATGACCATTGAGCGTGATGTATATAATCACTTACTCATGGTGACTCCACTGATCACTAAGTTGATTAATAACGTCTCTGAAGATCATGAATTTCTTCAAGCTTCATTAAGCAGCATGGCGAAAGCCGATCCGTTTTTTGGCTTGTTAATGTCATTGCATCAACAATTACATGGTGATGCTGGCAATAAACTTGTCGCAGAGCGTCAGCCATTATTATTGATGCGTACCGATTTTATGGATGACCGTCAGCACGGCGCAAAAGTAATTGAATTTAATGGAATTGCAGCAGGGATGGGGCCGTTTGGGCAGCGAGCAGCTGAGTTCCACTCTTTTATGAAGCACCAATGGCCAGAAACGTATAATCAATGGATTGAAGACCCTTCCGCTATTTCTGCAGATAACCACGGTTTGGAGCAATTGGCCTATGGTATTGCAACTACTGCGAGAGCGATTAAAACGGATTTTTCTGACCAAAGTAAACCCACGTTTTTAATGGTGATTCAGAAGAATGAAGATAACGTGTATGACCAACATTTACTTGAAATTGAACTGCAGAAACAAGGAATACGCACGGTAAGACGTACCTTTGAGCAGTTAAGTACTCAGCTTTCTAGTGGCGAAAATAAACGATTGTTACTTGAAAACGTAGGTGCTGTTGATGTTGTTTATTTACGTGCAGGTTATCAATATGAGGATTATTTCGCACCGGAATTAAATGAACCAGTGTGTTGCTATACATTGAGTCAAATTAGACTGTTTATCGAGCAGCATCATGTTGCCGTGAATGCCACGATCAGTCAGCAATTAGCGACCAGTAAATCAATGCAAATGTTATTAACCATGATGCCAGACACTGAATATACTCGTTGGGGATTAACACTTGAAGAGGCTCAATTAGTTAAAAGTGTACTGGCAGAGATGAAGCCGATTAATACGCAAACTATAGATTGGTTTACGACCGAAGCAGACCAAAATCAATGGGTATTAAAAAACCAAGGAGAAGGTGGTGGTCATTGTATCTTTGGTCAGGATATAGCGAAAAAATTAACTCAGTTAGCACCAGAAGAGTACGATGCATGGGCGTTAATGCAACGCTTGTATCCACATGAGCGAGATGCTCCTACCATTGCAGTACGTGATGGTGAGCAAACGTTAGTGAATGATTTAGTCAGTGAAATTGGATTATTTACTGCGTATTACAATGGTAAGCCGGTAACTGAGCTTAATGGTTATGCGGGGTATTTAATTCGCAGTAAACCTGCCAGTGAAAACGAAGGTGGGATCCACAGCGGTAAAGGCATTTTAGATTCATTGGTGTTAATTGATTAATAAGCTTTATTATTAGTACAAAGCCTGTTTATTGTTCAGTTCGGTCACGTTTAGAGTGTTGCTATCATTTCAAATAGGCAGTAAATAATCAAACACCGAGCACTTTGCTATGAGTGAACATTTTTTCTTTCAAGTACAAAAAAGCCCAACCTCTTTCGAAGTTGGGCTTTTCCAAACGTTTGGTGGAGCTGGGGGGATTTGAACCCCCGTCCGAGAACCGTTCACCGTTGGCGCTACATGTTTAGTCGATCTTTAATTTCACCGTAAAACTGCGAACCGACACGCTATCTTATGGCTAACCTGAATTATAATTCGAACTTCATCTCTCAGGTGGGAGAATCCATTCTAGTTCGTTTGGGTTTGATCCCCTGTTATTCCCCGTCTTACAAACGGAAGCTAGGGCAGGAGAGCTCCGAGCAGGTTATTAAGCTGCTAGTGCGTAGTTTTCGTCGTTTGCGACTATTTTTTTGCGGCTTTTTACGTGGCCAACCGCCCCACGACATGCTCCTAGGGTTTCAAAATTCCCGTCGAATCCTGAATCAGCCCCAAAGATTTGGTACTTGATGATACTAACAGAAAAACAGCGTCTGTCTAGTTAGTATCTATCTAACTGGTTGAAATTAACGCAAACTACTCTTCATAATTCGTGCTTTATCTCTGTTCCAGTCTTTTTCTTTTGAATCTGTACGTTTATCGTGCAGTTTTTTACCTTTTGCTACACCAACTTTAATTTTGGCCCAAGAGCGAACCCAATACATAGTTGTAGCAACAAGAGTCATCCCTTCACGGTTTACTCGACCGATAAGGTTATCAATTTCTTTACGGCTCATTAGAAGCTTACGAACACGAGTTGGGTTCGCTACAACGTGAGTCGATGCTGCTTGGAGTGGTGTGATGTTCATACCACTAATGAATATTTCGCCATCACGGACATAAACATAGCTTTCCGCGATATTAACTTTACCAGAACGAAGAGATTTAACTTCCCAGCCTTGGAGTTCAACCCCTGCTTCGATTTCATCTTCAATGAAATATTCGTGGCGAGCTTGCTTGTTCATAGCAATGGTATTACTGCCCGCTTTATCTTTTGATTTTTTCTTTGCCATAATGCCCACATTATACTGATAGAGAAGTGGTTTGACTATATATACTCAAGCTAATTCAAGATGGTATGATGCTTACCTCTATAATGTAAAGGATAATTTATGCCTCAGGTTAGCCGATCTGCATTAGTGCCGTTTAGCGCAAAGCAAATGTACGATTTAGTCAATGATGTTACTTCTTACCCTCAGTTTTTGCCAGGGTGCTCAGGTTCCAAGATTATAGAGCAAACGGAAAACGTAATGGTAGCATCTGTGGATGTTGCAAAAGCCGGCATAAAAAAGACATTTATAACCCAAAATACATTAATTGATTCTGAAATAATTGGGATGAACCTAGTCGATGGACCATTTAAATCTCTTACTGGTGGTTGGCATTTCACTGCGTTGGATGAAACGGCTTGTAAAGTAGAATTGAAACTAGAATTTGAGTTTTCCAGCGCATTGGTAGCGATGGCATTTGGTAAAGTATTTCAAGAACTCACCAGTAATATGGTGAATTCATTTACGCAAAGAGCGAAGCAGGTTTATGTTAGTAATGAATGAAATGATTCATGTTGAAGTGGTTTATGCCTTACCAACGGAACAAATTGTATTTAAATTAGCAGTAAAAGCAGAGCAAACAGTAGAAGAGATAATCAGACAATCTGGGGTATTAGAGCGTTACTCTGAGATAGATTTGGCTATAAATAAGGTTGGCGTATTTAGCCGTAATGTAAAATTAGATGCGACAATAAGAGATAAAGATCGGATTGAAATATATCGGCCTCTACTTGCGGATCCAAAAGAAATTAGACGAAAAAGAGCAGAGCAAGCGAAAAAAGAAGCTCGTAAAAAATAACGTTATTTTAAATTATAAAAAACCGGAAATCGTTTTACGATCTCCGGTTTTTTTGTTTGATAGCTTTGCTATAAAGTTAAAACTTTTCGAAAAAGCTATCACTCATAGGGAATTCACCTTCAAGACTGGTTAAATTACCATTGTCATCAAAGTGAACAATTAAATCCTTTTGGATTGAATCTTCATGGCCATGAGTAAAGAGGTAAATATAATACCAAGTATTTGGGTAGCCTGATTCAACAAGCATTGGAGAACCCATAACAAACTGTACTTGTTGTTTTGTCATACCAAATCGCAGTTTATCGACGGCTTCCTGTTCGACGTAGTTACCTTGGGCAATATCGATTCGATATACCAATGGCTCTAATAGCGAGCAACCACCCAGAAGCCCAACAGCAAGGGGTAGAGCAATGATCCATTTTTTGAATTGCATAATTCGTACAGCTTAGCCTTTAAAATAATTAAACAGATGATAAACAAGCTAGACTAATAAGTAAAAAGGTTAAGCTTGTTATGCTGTGTTTTGACCCTAAATTTTGAATCAAGTTGCATTCTATTCATAATTTAAAAGAAGGATGGAATAAAAACGCCAATATCAAAGACGACATTGGCGTTAATTAAGAGGTGAGATGAGTTACTATGAGTAATTAAGCCGCACTTAGTAACTCTTTTGCATTGGCAAGCGTGTGGTCTGTGATTTGTGTGCCGCCTAACAAACGGGCTAACTCTTCAATGCGCTCTTCTGTACTTAATGCTCGCATTTGAGTTTCCGTTTTACCTGAGTTGCTATTCTTGGTGACAAATAATTGATTATGTCCACAACCAGCCACTTGAGGTAAGTGAGTAACACAAAGAACTTGGGTCGATTCTCCAAGAGTTCGTAGCATTTTACCTACAACCGCGGCAGTTGGACCACTTATCCCTACATCTACTTCATCAAAAATTAAACTTGGGGTTTCTACTTTTTGAGCGGTGATAACTTGAATAGCTAAAGAAATACGTGATAGCTCACCACCAGAAGCAACTTTTGCTATTGGATGCAATGGCTGCCCTGGGTTAGTTGATACTTTAAAGCATAAGGTATCTATCCCAAGCGGTGATATTTTCGTTATGCCATCACTTTCAATTTGAATATCAAAAACGGCTTTTTCCATGCTTAATGTTTGCATGCTTTCTGTGATTTTATTATTTAATTCTTTTGCATAGCGTTGACGGCTTTTTGTTAACTTATATGCGGCGTCTAAAAAATGTTGTTTTAATTCTTCTACTTCTTGTTCTCGTTGTACTCGTTTTTCATCGGAACAATCAAGACGTTCATATTCGGCCAACAGTTGTTGGTGGTGTTCATATAGCTCTTCTGCAAGTACATGATGTTTTTTAGCCATAGACATTACTCGACTAAAACGTTCTTCTACATAAGCAATTTGTGCAGGATCTACATCAATACAATCCAAATAATTTTTAAGTTCATGGTTCGCTTCTTCAACTTGGATCATTGCTTCATTTAGCATTTCAGATAACGGTGCGAGTTGTGGATCTAATTGACCAAGTTGCAGAAGATGATTATTTGCATATTGAAGTAACTGTAATGCATTTACATCATCACTTTCATACAGTATAGAGCTGGCTTGTTGGCAATGCTCCACTAAGTCACCTGAATTAGAAAGACGTTTATGATCTTCTTCTAATTGGGTAAATTCTTCTTCACCTAGCGCTAGCTCATTGAGTTCTTTTATTTGATATTCGATCAGTTGTTTTTGTGCTTCATTTTGAAGGCTGTTTTTAATCATTTGTTTTAATGAATTATCAGCTTGTCGCCATGCTTGGTAACGGCTGCGTGTTTTATTCAATAAAGAGACATGACCAGCGTATTGATCTAGCATATTTAGCTGGTAATCAGGTTTCATTAATTCATGGTGAGCATGTTGGCCATGAATATTAATAAGCAAATGGCCTAATGTTTTTAATTGTGCAGCAGGTACAGGGCTACCATTAATAAAACCACGAGAGCGGCCTTCTTTGGTGATTACGCGGCGTAAAATACACTCATTGCCATCATAGAGCTCATTGTCTTCTAACCAACGTTTGGCATTCAGATTATTTTCTAATGTGAAGAGTACGGTAATCTCTGCTTTTTCTTCTCCTTGGCGAACCATGGAAGCTTCAGCGCGATCGCCTAAACATAGACCAAGAGCATCAATTGCAATCGATTTACCTGCACCTGTCTCACCGGTAATGGTGGTCATGCCTTTGGTTAAATCAAGCTCTAATGATTTTACAATTGCGAAATGAGTAATTTTAATATGTGCCAACATAAGCCATTCTCTGTGAAATTTAAACGCTAAAGTACTGTATAAAGAAACAGTATATACTGTTTCTTTATACAGTAAAGTTTAAATTAACTTTTTGTGAGCGGCTTATGTTTACTAATGACTAGAAACTAAAATAGTTTACTTGACCAACCTAGCTTGTTTCTAAGTACATGATAGTAGCTATAATCTTTAGGGTGAATAAGTTTTAACTTACTTGGGCTTTGGAATATATGCACTTCATCACCAGGGCTGACAGGTAATGAGACCTGCCCGTCACAACTCACTTCTAATGCACTACGATTTTCTGGTGAAATGAATAATTTTATGTGACGTTTACCTTCGACAACTAATGGTCGACTTGATAGGGTATGTGGGAACATAGGTACTATCGAGATGGCATTTAGGTTTGGTGATAGGATTGGACCACCACCAGAAAGAGAATAGGCCGTAGATCCTGTTGGGGTTGAAATGATCAGTCCATCAGAACGTTGAGAAAACGCAAAGCTGTCATCAATATAAACTTCAAACTCAATCATGTGAGCTACTTGGCCAGGGTGAAGCACGACTTCATTAAATGCGGTATTGTGGCTTTTAACTTGTCCGTGACGGTGAACCTCAGCTTCGAGTAAAAAACGTTCTTCTTTAACGAATTCACCGTTTAATACAGCTTGTAATGGTTCTTCAAAGTTATCTGGGTCAAGATCAGTTAAAAAGCCAAGATTGCCTCGATTAACACCGATGACTGAAATGTCAAAACGTGATAAAACACGAGCCGCGCCTAGCATATTGCCATCACCACCGACAACAATCGCAAGATCGGCTTGTTCGCCTAATTTTAATAGGTGGTTAAAGCGATCGTCAGGGATGTCAGGTAATGCTTCACGTAAACGGCTATCGATTAATACCGGATAATTTAACCCAGTAAGCCAATTATAGAGTGCTAAATGTGTTTTTACAGCACTTGGGTCTCTTGGTTTACCAATGATTGCGATAACGTTAAAGGCTGTTTTCATATCCACCATCCGTCATGAAATGGGCAACAAATGTTACAATTAGCACTATTATGCTTGAATCGCTTTATTTAGTCCCCATAATAATGACAAAGTTTTAATTTGCTTATAGAGCGATGCCTTGGTTTGTATTAAGATCGTTTTATATAGCTAATCATTAGCATTCTGGAGAAGCAGTAATGAACAACGAAGAAAACAAAGTTAACGAAGAAGCAGTAATGGAAGATCACATTGAAGCCGTTGGTACAGAGGCTGATGTCGAGTGGAATGAATCTGCAGAAGATAACCAAGAAGCAAAAATAGCGGAACTAGAAGCTGCATTACTTGCAAGCCAAGCGCAGCTTAAAGACCAACAAGATGCAGTTTTACGTGCCAAAGCAGAAGAGCAAAACGTTCGTCGTCGTGCTGAAGGCGATATTGATAAAGCGCGTAAATATGCGTTGAAAAAATTCGCAGGTGAACTACTTCCTGTTATCGATAATCTAGAGCGTGCTCTTGAGAATGGCGATAAAGAAAATGAAGCAGCAAAAGCGTTGCTTGAAGGTGTTGAATTAACACTACAAACGTTTATTTCCACGGTTGAAAAGTTTGGTTTAACAGTAATTAATCCTGTTGGAGAAGCATTTAACCCAGAGCTTCACCAAGCGATTGGTATGCAAGCAAGCCCAGATCATGAACCAAATACGGTTATGATTGTGATGCAGAAAGGCTACTCATTAAATGAGCAAGTTCTTCGTCCTGCAATGGTAATGGTTGCTCAATAACCACCATTTTAATTAAATGACAATGAAGTAAGCGAATTCAGCGATGAGTTCGCTTTTTTTTGTCTTTATTTTAAGATAGGCAGTCTTCTTTTCTAGAAAGTGTGTTGTAAATAAGGAATGGGGGTCAAGCTTTTAAATTTTATCACTTTTTCTATCGTTATTTATTTTGTTTTTTACTACATTTTACTCATCATGGATGAATGGTTAGGAACAAATAAATGGAAAAAAAATTGAACATTAAATCTCTTTTAGTTGGCGTGCTTTGTCTTTACACGCCATTAAGTTTTGCTGAGCATGTTGTGGCGTCTGAGACTTATACCTCAATGGCATTAGCAAATGATGCCAAATTATATAATGCACCAGAGACTTCTGCTTGGGCTCGTGGAGCGACTATTGTTCAAGGTATACCTCGTGGAGATGCTGCGCCGTCATATTGGGCTGATGAGATCATTGATAAAAGTATGACCACTTCTGATGCGTGGACGGGAATGACACAATGGTTCACGGTATTTGAGGCGCAGAAAAACACAGCAAAAAATGTTCGAGTTGTTATTGGTGATGCTGATATGTGGTTACTTCAATCGACTGATGGAAGCATGGATCCATTGACGGCTGAATGGGTCAATATTACTGTAAATCGAGCATCCGTCTCTTGGGCTGCCTATTACTCTCACAACATTATTAAATATATTGAAGATGTCCCATATCGCCGTTCTAGTGATGGCTTAAAAGAGTATCAATTGCATCCAGAACATTACCCATTGCATGGTGGAACCAGTAAAGTTGCTATTGATGGTGAAAATGTCCTTGCCGCGTTTGTACGAATGAAAGCATGGTTGGTTCCCGATAAACCACAAGGCAAGCAAGATATTAGTACGGCGAAAGTGTTAATCAGTACGGGAGCAGATTATTACCCAACGGTGAATACGTCGGTTTCTCATGGTGATTTATCTAATGCCAATTATTTACCGGGAGTTGGTGGTAGTCGTTTTCAATATTTAACCACTAAGCCTACTTGGTATTATATGGGAACGGTTGCGGATGAGGGGGTATTGATCGTTGATGATAATAGTCCGTATATTAAGGCTGGTGGAAAAACGTATTTAACAAAAGAAGAGTGGCAACAAAATCCACCGCCAATTGATTTTGACGTGATGAACGACAAAGGTGCTAACTAAGTTAATATAGTTAAAGAGTATTCTGGAAGATAAGCCTGGCATGATTGTTAGGCTTTTTTTTGCTTAGATGGAAATAAAATTGATTTTTTTTTATGATTTCCCTTGAATTGTGATTTCACGCCCTTATTTATTAGTCATAGAATGAATTATGGGATTCAGTCCCAACCTTTACTCAAGTTGTTTTGAGTAAATTTACATAGATAAATTGGAGATAACCTGATGGGTAAGATCATTGGTATTGACTTAGGTACTACTAACTCTTGTGTTGCTGTTCTAGATGGCGATACGCCACGTATTTTAGAGAATGCAGAAGGCGAACGCACAACTGCATCGGTAGTTGCATACACTGATGGCGAAACTCTTGTAGGTCAGCCAGCGAAGCGTCAAGCAATTACTAACCCACAAAATACATTATTTGCGATTAAGCGTCTGATCGGTCGTCGTTTTGAAGACGAAGAAGTTCAACGTGATATCGAAATTATGCCATACAAAATTATCAAAGCTGATAATGGCGATGCATGGGTTGAAGCGCGAGGCCAAAAAATGGCTGCTCCTCAAGTATCTGCTGAAATTCTTAAGAAAATGAAGAAAACAGCTGAAGATTTCCTAGGCGAAGAAGTGACTGGCGCAGTAGTAACTGTACCTGCTTACTTTAACGATGCTCAACGTCAAGCAACGAAAGATGCTGGTCGTATTGCGGGTCTTGATGTTAAACGTATCATCAACGAACCAACAGCAGCAGCACTAGCTTACGGTCTAGATAAAAAAGGCGGCGATCGCACTATCGCAGTATACGACCTTGGTGGTGGTACATTCGATATTTCTATCATTGAAATCGACAACGTTGATGGCGAGCAAACTTTCGAAGTTCTTGCTACAAACGGCGATACTCACCTAGGTGGTGAAGATTTCGATAACCGTATGATCAATTTCTTAGTTGACGAGTTCAAAAAAGAACAAGGTATTAACCTTAAAACTGATCCACTTGCTATGCAACGTGTTAAAGAAGCAGCAGAAAAAGCGAAGATTGAATTATCTTCAGCTCAACAAACTGACGTAAACCTTCCTTACGTTACTGCTGATGCAACTGGTCCTAAGCACATGAACGTTAAAGTTACCCGTGCAAAACTAGAATCTCTAGTTGAAGACTTAGTGGTTCGTACTCTTGAGCCTCTTAAAGTAGCTCTAGCGGATGCAGATTTATCTGTAAACGAAATCACTGACGTTATCCTAGTTGGTGGCCAAACGCGTATGCCTATGGTTCAAGCTAAAGTTGCTGAATTCTTCGGTAAAGAAGCGCGTCGTGACGTTAACCCTGATGAAGCAGTAGCAATGGGTGCTGCAGTTCAAGGTGGCGTATTGTCTGGTGATGTTAAAGATGTACTTCTTCTAGATGTAACTCCTCTGTCTTTCGGTATCGAAACGATGGGTGGTGTTATGACTAAACTAATCGAGAAGAACACAACTATCCCAACAAAAGCGGATCAAACGTTCTCTACTGCTGAAGATAACCAAAGTGCGGTAACAATTCACGTACTTCAAGGTGAGCGTAAGCAAGCGACATACAACAAATCTCTAGGTCAATTTAACCTAGAAGGTATCCAAGCTGCACCACGTGGCATGCCACAAATCGAAGTAACTTTCGATCTAGATGCTGATGGTATCCTAAACGTATCTGCTAAAGATAAATCGACTGGTAAAGAGCAGAAGATCACTATCCAAGCATCAGGTGGTCTAACTCCTGAAGAAATCGAAGCAATGGTACAAGAAGCAGAAGCAAATAAAGACGCGGACAAAAAGTTCGAAGAATTAGTTGTTGCTCGTAACCAAGCTGACCAAATGATCCACGGTACTAAGAAACAAATTGAAGAAGCAGGCGATGCACTTCCAGCTGACGAGAAAGAAAAAATCGAAGCAGCAATCAAAACACTAGAAGACGTTAAGTCAGGTGATGATAAAGAAGCAATCGATGCGAAAACTCAAGAGCTAATGCAAGCAGCACAAAAGCTAATGGAAATCGCTCAACAGAAAGCTCAAGCACAAGGTGCTGACGCAGGTGAGCAACCTAAGCAAGAAGATGATGTAGTAGACGCTGAGTTCGAAGAAGTAAAAGACAAGTAATTTCTTGTCGCTAGAAGGGTTAATTCCTACGTTAAAAGTACTCATTTGCGTTCGCGCTTTTGTTTGCCAAGAGATGGCGTGCTTTTTCCTTGGACTTAACACTTCTAGCTTAAAGAAATCATTGCCTTAGTCATTTAAGAAAAGAGCAAAAGCCCTATATCTTGAATGCTTCGAATGAAAAAATATATTGCGGGCGTTGGAGTTTTCTCTACCGCCCGCAAGTTTGTAATATCAACCTGAATAAGTAACTATTCAGATATTGCGTAGGAAAAATTGATTAGAACAAGGCATAAATTGTGTTAACTAGTATTCTAATTACATAATTTATAACGAAGTTATAATTAATTTTCACAAGCAAGAATGAGTCGGTACTTGTTTAGGTTGATATATTATTAAGGTCAATCTAGATAATCATTCTCGAACGTTGAACCTGATTATCTAGATTGAACTCATACTGATGGTGTCACTGCCGGCAGTATCAAAAATTGGTGACCAAAGCATGTCTAAACGTGATTTTTATGAAGTATTGGGCGTAAGCCGTGATGCTTCAGAGCGTGATATAAAGAAAGCCTATAAACGTCTAGCGATGAAGTTCCACCCTGACCGTAATCAAGGTGATGAAACAGCGCCAGAAAAGTTTAAAGAAGTAAAAGTTGCGTATGAGATCTTAACGGATGCTCAAAAGCGTTCAGCTTACGATCAATACGGTCATGCAGCCTTTGAACAAGGTGGTATGGGTGGCGGTGGCGGCTTTGGCGGCGGTCAAGGTGACTTTGGCGATATCTTTGGTGATGTGTTTGGTGACATCTTTGGTGGCGGCCGTCGTGGCGGTGGTCAACAACGTGCACAACGCGGTTCAGATTTACGTTACAACATGGAACTTACGCTAGAAGAAGCGGTTCGTGGTTGTGACAAAGAAATTGAAGTACCAACACTAGTGTCTTGTGACCCATGTGAAGGAACTGGCGCTAAGAAAGGCACATCTTCTTCAACTTGTAGCACTTGTCATGGTCATGGCCAAGTTCAAATGCGCCAAGGCTTCTTTGCTGTACAGCAGGCGTGTCCTACTTGTCACGGTAAAGGCAAGATCATTAAAGACCCATGTAATTCTTGTCATGGTGAAGGTCGAGTTCAAAAAACTAAAACGCTTAATGTTAAGATCCCATCAGGGGTTGATACTGGTGACCGTATTCGTCTATCTAATGAAGGTGAAGCGGGAGAGCACGGCGCTCCAGCAGGCGATCTATACGTACAAGTTCATGTAAAAGAACACAATATCTTTGATCGTGACGGTAACAACTTATACTGTGAAGTGCCAGTAAGCTTTACGATGGCTGCGTTAGGTGGTGAAGTTGAAGTCCCTACTCTTGATGGCCGTGTAAGCTTGAAAGTGCCTCTAGAAACACAAACGGGCCGTATGTTCCGTATGCGTGGTAAAGGCGTTAAAGGTGTTCGTACTCATAGTGCTGGTGATTTAATCGTTAAATTAATTGTTGAAACTCCAGTTAAATTAACGAAACGGCAAAGAGAGCTGCTTAAAGAATTCCAAGAATCTTTCGATGGGAAAGATGCGAAGAAGCATAATCCGAAATCAGAAGGTTTCTTATCTGGTGTTAAGAACTTCTTTGATGATTTGACGAAATAAGTAAATCATTAAATAAAAATAGCCATCACATATGATGGCTATTTTTTTATTTTTTTCGTGTAGGGATTAAATCACTATCCTGGCTCTTAAACCGATAATCCATGTACTACTTTCATTTGAAAAAGCAGGATCTTTAATGTATTGAAGATCAGGCGTTATCTGAATAAATTCATTTACTGCGATATTGTAATAAATTTCGGATGTAATCTGATCTGATTGCTTAACATTAAATACACCGGATAAATCTTCATTTACCTCACTCCAGTTTAGTGCAAACCCTAATGTATTTTTATCACTAAGTAAGCCAAAATAACCAAGTCCAGCAGTCAAGGATTTCTCATATAAAGCCACATCACCATTAGATATTCCACCTCGTAAGAAAGGCATTATCATTGGCGTTGCAAAGTAACTTGCGGAGAAGTTTACCCCTTGACCACCTTCTTGTTTTGCTGAGTTACTGTGTCGAGTATCTCCATCAAGATTCCAAAAAGTAACGTGAATATTATCGGTATAAATTTGCTCTTGAGATGATGTCCAACCAAGTTCAAATGAGCTAAACAATTTATGATCGTTAAATAAGGTATCAAAGCCCTCCATTGGGTCACTTGAATCACCTTTACCGTCTGCAAGGCCTGCTATAACATAAAGGTTTTCATTTAACATGTGCCCGGCAGCAATACCTAATATCCCGTCATCAGGTAAACCAATGGCACCGCCTCCCGTGCTAAAAGCGAGATTACTAAAACCAGTCCATGGGCTGGCTAGTGCATAAACATCAACATAATCAGTCGTATCTAAAAAACCGATCATGAATGAGGTTTTTCCATTATTAAGTTTTTGTTTCCAATATAAGTTAGTGAGGCGGGTACCTTGATCGCTGTATGCTGGTCCAATCATTCCGGCATAACCTAACCCGCTTCCGATGAATGAAAACTCTTTTGGAGATAAATCACTGTATGCATGTCGGTGTTCTATTTTCCAAACGAACCCGCCAGTGTTATTAGAGTCGATACCAATAAGATCCCAAGAACCATAAAAACGAGCGACGCCAGAGGAGGCATTGTTATCACCTCCTGATTGTGGATTATTCGCATGTAAAGCTAGAACTTGATAGTCCAAACCAAAAGTTAGGTTTTTCTGTTTGGCTAAATCATCTCGCCATGATTGTTTTTGGCGCTGATTTTCTTTGATGGTGTTATCAACAGTATCTGGACTTCCGAAATTAGTTTCTGCAAAAACGGAAGATGCACTGATTATACTTAGCAGACACAAACTATAGGGTGCATATATTTTCATAGACATTGTTATCATTCTCTAAACGTTAATAGGACTTCATATGACTATCTTTTTCTGGATGGCATAATTATTCGTAATAGCGCTCAATAAGATCGCCTTCCATTTTATAGCCCATAGTGAGCTTAGTTTTTCCATCAACGAGATAAACATCTTCTGTTTGTTTTTCGGCTTTTATTTTTCCTTCGACCCATACAGGATATTGAATATTCTCCACTTCAAACCCCTGAGGGTATGAGATGCGTACAATTTGGTTAGCTGGTGGAGGAGGTAAGTGAATACAAGCGCCTGCATAAGGGACGAGTAAGAAATCAGTACCTTTTAAACCATCGAATTCGATAGGAACGATAAATCCAGGCATACGCACTGTTTTTCCATCGATCTTATGGTTTAGTGTTTCCGCTTTTAATTGTTCAGAAGCCATAAAGCGTTTTCTTGCATCCAGTGCTTTTTTGGCATCAATGCCTTGAGACTTTAATGTATCAATAATCTTTTTTTGCTCATTCTGAGACGTTTCATCATTTTGATATTGAAGTTGTAGTATTTGAGCTAATAATTTTTTTTGTGAATTATTTACCGAAGGTAATGTCACGGTTTCTGTGTTTACTTCAGGTTTGAGTTGTTCCCAACCTAATTGCTGCGTTTCTGCATGAAGATAGAAAGACATCAATGATAATAACAGTAAA
Source organism: Aliivibrio sp. 1S128 (assembly GCF_001691065.1). Lineage (NCBI taxonomy): Bacteria > Pseudomonadati > Pseudomonadota > Gammaproteobacteria > Vibrionales > Vibrionaceae > Aliivibrio > Aliivibrio sp. 1S128. The sequence continues at coordinate 28,634 of NZ_MAJV01000014.1, forward strand.
ATTTTTTTCATAGGTATCCCTTAAAAGAGGCTGGCTATCCAGCCTCTGATACATAGGCAAGGGTGAATGGTTATAGTATGTTTTTGTAGATTTTTCCGTCTTTCATTATTAACTTCATCGCCTCAATACCATTTCGTTTTGGGGCATCAAACCATTTTTTGTTTGCACCAATAACACTAAGATCTTCAAGAGGATTTCCTTTAACTAAAAGTAAGTCAGCGTAAGCACCTTCTTCGATTACCCCTAATTTACCATCTATATATGGATCAAGAGTTTCCCCAGATAGCTTTACAATTTCGCCATTGACTGATGTCATTGAAATCAAGGTATAGAAATTACCAAAGAACTCACCACTTAAATAAATAGAGTGATCTGCTTGTTGTTCACAAGCGGCAACCCCACCGACACAGTCAACATGGAATCCTAGCTTTGGTTTTAGTTTTTTAACGTTTGGAATGTAATTTTTAAATGCAGCTTGGGCGGTTTTTGCTTTACGTGCAGAAGCAGGGTTTGAATTAATCGCTTCAATCTGCCCTAAGTAAGGTGAAAATGCTGTCATGTTAGTCGTCATGTACGCATCGTTTTGTTTCATTTGTTTGTTTACTTCCGCATCAAACATAAAGGCGTGTTCTAGCGTTTTTGTTCCGGCTTCTAAGTTACGAAGTAAAGACACTTTGCTGTAAGCATGAGATGCAACATAAGAGCCGTAAGCATTAGCCACTTCTACTGCGGCTTTTAATTCTTCTAACGAGTAGGCGTTTAGTTGCCATGGGTCAAACGAGGACGCTACGCCACCGCTCGACATTAATTTAAGTTGTGTCGCACCTTGCATGTAGTTTTGACGAGCACAGGCTTTAATTGCACCTTCATCATCGGCAGTACAAGACATACCAAGTCGCGCACCTGCAGATTGAGGTCCGTTAAAGGTTTCATTTGGGGTTGTGAAGTTTCTGAAGTCGGCGTGCGAACCTGTAGGCCCAATAAAAGCACCTGAAGGGTAGATCCTTGGACCTCTTAATTCTCCATTATCAATGGTTTTTTTTAGGCCAGCCCCCATTCCTCCCATATCTCGCCATGTAGTAAAGCCAGACATGAGTGCCGATTCAGCTCTAGCCGCTGAACGAGCCGCTAATTCTTCCCAATTACGATTATTTTCAATATCGGGTAGTGAAGAACCATTCATTTGAAGGTGACCATGACCTTCAATAAGCCCAGGCATTAATGTTAATCCTTGACCATCAATAACTACGGCATCAGCAGCATCGATATTCTTAGCTGATACTTTTGCTATTTTATTGTCGACAATTAAAACGTGATGATCTTGATAGAGTTTATTTTCCGTTCCATTAAAGACGTCAACATTAGTAAATAGTGTTGACGAAGCTTGCGCAGATAAGGCTATTGAACAAGATATTGCTATTGCAGATAGTTTTAAACCTACGTGTTTCATATATCACACCCTTAATTAGTTCTTCATAAGATAATGAAGCTTAATGTTCCCTATTAAATGTCAGTATTGAGGTTGTAGTTAATCTCACAGACTCATTAATTAAATAGATAAATTTAACCAACATTTAACAGTGTAGGATTGTATTGTAGATTTTTACAAATAATTAAAATGGCCATTTGGCGACATGCTTATCATTGATTAATTATTCATTTAAGGTCGTGCGAAACTTACTTGGCGTTATATTCATGGTTCGCTTGAAGGCGCGTGTAAAATGCGCTGAGTCTGAATAGCCCATCATGGAAGCTATTTGCATAATAGAAAGGTGTGGTGATTTTAATAGATAAATGGTTTTTTCTAAGATTATCTCTTCAATAACCTCGCTGTATATGACGCCTTCATTTTTTAGTCGGCGCTGTAATGTTCGAACATTCATACCTAAAATATCGGACGCGATTTTTATCGGTAACTTACCTGTAGATAGGTAAGGTGTTATTGCTAATTTAAAAGAATCTAAAAAATCATGAGAAGCTTGAGGAGAAGTAGAGACAAGAGGAGGAGTTAAGTTTTTTGTTAGAGACATAGGCATATTGATAATGTCATCTGGGATATAAAATGCAGTTACAGGTCTTTCTGTAAAAAAAATCGCGTTTTCTAAGCCTGGAATGAAGATAAATTTCTCGGCATTTTTACTTTGTATACCTATTTCTGATGGAGACCATTTCCCATTTGTTAGTAGAGTTAGTAGCTCATACATAAAAATAACAGAGAATATTTCAGCGTATTCAAACCACTCTTCATTAATGCCTTCTTTTTCTCTTACTAACCACCATTTTTCTCCTGCATATTGGGTATAAAGTTGACTATGGCTTGATCGTAGTTTTAAGTTTTGAGATAGCTCTTTTATGGCAGACTGGAATGAATCAGGTTGATTTAGCTGCTTAATAAATTGCGGGATGTAATAGGCTCGACATTGCTGAGAAATTAGTACGGTAAATTGATCTATTGGCATATTTTCACCTAATAGAAGAATAAGATTTTTAATGGTTGTTTCAGGTAAGTAGACGTAGTGTGTTTTGTTATTTTTTATATCATTAGGGATTAATGCTTTTCTTAATAATCTATAGAAGTTGTCGTCTAGATCTTTGCATAGGTTTAAGAAAAACATAACGTCATCATTATGAACGACAGGAATTTGTGTATTTGTTTTTCTATTCTTTTTATCCATTTAAAACCGCCCATTTTAGTCAATAAATTACGCCCATCTGACTTTCTCATGACTGTTCATTAAATTGAAGTTATTATTATGTAAGGAAATATATTTATAGAACCTGTAAAGCTATAGGGCACGGTAAATAATTGATGGAGCTAATATGTTTGTGTGTAGATTGAAAGCGTTACTATTAATGGTAGTCATTTTTATTGTGCCATTTGTTCAAGCTGAAATTATAGAAGGTGGAAAAACGGTTCCAAGTTTTGAGCAAGATGCCGCTTCTATCCGACATACCTATGAAACTCAACTCTATACCTTATCTGCATTTAAAGCGGGTCATTATGGATTACGTATGTATCGTCAAACGATGGACCCTAAATATTCAGCGGCAATTTGGTCTGATATGGCTCGAGTCGCAAGTCGACTTAACCAATTGTCTTCAGAAGTGCACACTCCTAAACAAATTGAGGCTTATTCACAAAAACGGTTAAGCATGTATGTTGATGATACTGATGTTCGCAGCATGTTACGTTACCAAGCAACTAAATCGATGCCAGAGTATTTATATCTTGGTGTTGATCTGCTTGGCTCAATGGCTCGTGCTGATGAATATGGCTTAAAGCATCGTAATGACAAACAGCTGCGAGAAATTATCCGTCGTTATGATTTTAAAAAATACGCGACAGATGACGCGATGATTAAAGCATGGGCAGCACAATTGGCGAATCAAGTTTATTGGTTGCGTCAATTGGGCGAACAAGATGTGGTTGATGATTTTGTAGAAGCATTTAAATTAGCCTATCCAGATGAGAAAGATGCAGCGCTTTCTAAGCAGCAATATGGCAATAAGATCTACGGATTAACTCATATTTTATTAGCGGATTCTAAGTATTATCAACGACCACTGAAAGAATCAGATCATCAATGGATATACGATTATTTACGAAATAATATTGATACGATTTTGGAAAAAACCAAAGAAGACATTATTTCAGAAGTTGGGATCACTTTCTTATTGGCTGGATTAGAGAATGATCCTGTTGTTTATAAAACACAAAAACACATCCAAGATGATATTAATCGCCCAAAAAATATGGTGCCATCAACGACTGAAGGTACAGATTTAACGGATGGTGAACATCGGAATGTATTGGCGATCATGTTACTTGATTGGCAAACACCGCATGAGGCACCAACTATCCAAAATCAACCTAAGATATTTATTGGTAAGCCGTATGGACTGATTAAAAAATAAGAAGAATCAGCGTTAAGATACAAAAATGCCCAATGACATTTAACTGTCATTGGGCATTTTTAGTGAAACAAGAAGAGCAATAAAAACTAGGCGAGACCTTGAAGTTTCACAAATTTTTCTAATAGCTGATCATCCGTTTCTACGTTGTTTGGATCTGAAATTACACAATTATTGATTGGGCAAACAGACTGGCATGTAGGGATATCGTAATGCCCCTTACATTCAGTGCACAGGTCTGGGTTAATCTCGTAGGTATTGTCACCCATGCTGATCGCTTCGTTTGGGCACTCAGGCTCGCACATATCACAATTGATGCATTTCTTATTGATCAATAACGCCATTACTTACTGCCGTGTGGATTGCGAGTATCTTCACCCGTGTGCAAGTTACGCATTAATAGACCGTATTCTAAATCTACGTTTGCAGGAACAGGGATGAACACAAAGTGACCATTTCCTTTCGCTGAATCAACGGCTTCACTCTTACGGTTTTCCATCATTTCTAGCGTGAAGGTTAAGTTACCTTGTGGCGTCATGATCTCAACTGAATCACCCACTAGGAATTTGTTTTTAACATCAACTTCTGCTAAATCGCCACGACGTTTTCCTGTGAATTCACCAACGAATTGCTGAGAATCAGAGATAGAGTAACCGTAATCGTAGTTTTGGTACGTATCATGTGTATGACGGCGTAAGAAACCTTCAGTGTAACCACGGTGAGCTAGGCTCTCTAGTGTACCCATTAGGCTTTCATCAAATGGCTTACCAGCAACCGCATCATCAATAGCCTTACGATATACTTGAGCAGTACGCGCACAGTAGTAGAAAGACTTAGTACGACCTTCGATTTTAAGCGAGTGAACACCCATCTTCGTTAGACGCTCTACGTGTTGGATAGCACGAAGATCTTTAGAGTTCATGATGTAAGTACCATGCTCGTCTTCAAATGCTGCCATTTTCTCTTCAGGGCGGTGTGCTTCAGAAAGAAGAACGACTTCATCCGTTGGTTTGCCTAAACCTAATGTATTGTCAGGACGTTCGTTTTGAACTTCTATGTCTTGGATCTCAACACCGGTAGGATTAACTTCAACGATTTGACCGTTTTCGTCTTCTTTTGCTTCTTCAGCTTTGTATTCCCAACGACATGCATTAGTACATGTACCTTGGTTAGGATCACGCTTGTTCATGTAACCAGACAACAAGCAGCGACCAGAGTACGCCATGCATAATGCACCGTGTACAAAAATTTCTAGTTCTGTATCAGGACAGTGTTCACGGATCTCTTCAATTTCTTCTAGTGATAATTCACGAGATAAGATCACACGCTCAACACCTTGAGTAGACCAGAATTTCACTGTCGCCCAGTTAACCGCGTTAGCTTGAACTGACAGGTGAATAACAACGTCAGGGAAAGCTTCACGAACCATCATGATTAAACCAGGATCAGACATGATTAAGGCATCTGGGCCCATTGCTACGATAGGGGTTAAATCACGAATAAAGGTTTTTAACTTTGAGTTATGTGGTTGGATATTACATACCACATACAGTTTTTTACCTTGCGCGTGCGCTTCGTTAATACCGATCTCTAGGTTTTCATGGTTGAATTCGTTGTTACGAACACGAAGGCTGTAACGTGGTTGGCCTGCATAAACTGCATCTGCACCGTAGGCAAACGCATAACGCATATTTTTAAGGCTGCCAGCTGGCGAAAGTAGTTCTGGTTTAAACATGATTGCTTCCCAATGTTGTATTCTGATCTCAGGTCAGGTCATATCTCATGGATATGAAGGAGGCCGGATTTTACATGGAAAGTGAGGGAAGTGCTAGGGATTAGCAAGATTGAACTTGTATTTTATAAGGGTATTGGTCTAGGAGCTATACGCTACGCTAACTAGACACTATAAGAGCGGGTAAGTATATTGCTTTTATAGTATCTAGACGCGAAGCGTTATAGTTAGCGAAGCGTATCGTTTTACTCTTTCTCTTCAATGCCACCAAGTGCTTTGAATAGATCAGGCAGTAGAGCATCAAGTTCTGAGCTCATTAACGAGAAATCCGCATCAAAACGAGCGGCTTTATCTTCAAAACCAATGTCTTCATTTTGATCTTTTACATCATCACTGAATTTTAGGCGTTTTAGTGATAAATCATCCGCAAGGATAAACTCTAAACGGTCTTGCCAAGTTAGCGCTAATTTAGTCACGACTTTGTTGGCATCAATATGAGCATGGATTTCATCACACACTAATTCTTGTTGCTTACAACGGATCACGCCGCCATCTTCTAAAATTGCTTTTAGTTCTGCTTCTTCACCCATCTCAAAACCTTGAGGAGTTGTGCCTGTTTTAACCCACTCTGTTAATGCATTTTCAATAGGTTGAGTTGAAGTAAGAGGAACAACAGGTAAGCTACCAATAGATTTACGAAGCAACGCTAATACATCTTCCGCTTTTTTGTAACTGCCCGCATCAACAATAATAAAACCAGATTCAGGCAAGATTAATGCGTAGGTTTGTTGATGCTTGCTGAATGCTCGTGGAAGCAGATCAATCACGATGTCATCTTTGATAGAGTCTTTCTCTTTTTTCTTAAGAGGGCGACCTTGTTCCAGTTCCATCGCATCAATTTTAGCGTTCATTGATTCTTTGATTACAGACGCAGGCAACATTTTTTCTTCTTTCTTGGCGCAGATAAGAATATTTTTGCTTGCTACGTGAGTCAGCATATCGCCATGGCGCCCCATTGCAGTTACCCAGCCAAATTTTTGCATGTCTTGGCTGCCACAAGGTGTGAAACGGAAATCGTTCAGTTGTTTTTCAAGTTGCTCAGGATTGAGATCAATCTCTTTAGTAAAACGATAAATTAAACAATTTTTAAACCACATCATGCTGCTGAATTCCTGTCTTTTTTAAGTGCGCTTATGATAGGAGATTTTGCCTCATTATGCTTGTAGAGTTTTCGGGATTTTAGGTAATTGTCCATAAGGTTGAAATTCAATGATGAAATTATGAACTTTTCTTTTCAATAGTCACAAAAGTGTCATAATTACCTTTAATAATAGCGGTATAAATTTTGTTGGCTAATTTAGGTAAAAATAATGTCTAGAAGGATACTTGTCGTAGAAGATGAAGCACCAATCCGTGAAATGCTGTGCTTTGTATTAGAGCAAAAAGGATATGAACCCATTGAAGCAGAAGATTATGACACTGCGCTTGGTTTACTTTGCGAACCTTACCCTGATTTAATTTTACTGGATTGGATGTTGCCAGGTGGCTCAGGCATCAACTTGATCAAGCATCTTAAACGTGATGAATTTACCAAAAAAATCCCTGTCGTTATGCTTACTGCTCGTGGTGAAGAAGAAGATAAAGTTCGAGGTCTTGAAGTCGGAGCGGATGACTACATTACCAAACCGTTTTCGCCAAAAGAATTAATGGCTCGTTTAAAAGCAGTTATTCGTCGAGTTTCTCCTACATCAGTTGAAGAACTGATTGATGTTCAAGGTTTAAAATTAGATCCAGTTTCCCATCGTGTTACAGCGAATGATAAAGCGTTAGATATGGGGCCTACTGAGTTTAAAATGCTGCATTTCTTTATGACGCATCAAGAGCGAGTGTATAGCCGTGAGCAGTTATTAAATAATGTGTGGGGCACAAATGTTTATGTCGAAGATCGCACCGTTGATGTTCATATTCGACGCCTCCGTAAAGCATTAGAAATTGAAGGTCATGACCGTTTGGTTCAAACCGTTCGTGGAGCGGGTTACCGTTTCTCAGTACAAGCGTCATAATTATTAATAGTAGCAAAAGGTAAGATACATGGTTGAACGTCTTTCATGGAAAAAGTTAGTCGGGGAGTTAGCTTTTTTCTACATACCTTGGATTATTGTCGGGTATTTGTTTGATGCTATATGGCCATTGTTGTTTCTTGCCTCGTTTATTCTGTTGATTTGGCATTTGCATAATCAAATTAAAATGTCTCGCTGGCTACATGAAGGGCGTAAAGCCACGCCGCCTTCTGCATCAGGCAGTTGGGAACCTATTTTTGATGAAACGTATCGCTTACAGAAAAGACATAAAAAACGTCGTAAAGAACTGTCTACGTTAATTCGTCGTTTTAGACAAGGCGCGGAAGCCCTTCCAGATGCCGTAGTGGTTTTTCGCCATGAAGGAAATATTGTTTGGTGTAATAGTCTAGCGCAATCATTACTTGGTTTTCGTTGGCCTGATGATTCAGGGCACCCAATAACAAATTTAATACGAACGCCTGATTTTGTTCAGTATCTAATCGCGCAGAATTTTGATATTCCCTTAGATATGCCATCACCAATTAATACGGATAAAACGCTTGAAATTCGTATAGTGCCGTACAGTGACGGTGAGTATTTAATGGTGGTACGTGATGTTACCCAAATTAAGCAATTAGAAGGAATGCGCCGTAATTTCTTTGCGAATGTTTCTCATGAACTACGTACGCCAATGACGGTATTGCGTGGGTATTTAGAAATGTCGGAAGACCCTGAAATGTTAGTTGGTCCGATGTGGAACCGAGCACATGGTGTTATGACTGGGCAACTTTCACGAATGGAAAGTTTGGTAGAGCAACTATTAACGTTATCTAAAATAGAAGCAGCCGCAACCTCTATGCTAGAAGATAGAGTAGATGTTCCCTCTATGTTAGACGCTTTAGAAAAAGAAGCGGTGGCATTAAGTGGTGAGCGAAACCATACCATTATTTTTAATGTTGATCGCGGGCTTAAAGTGCAAGGTGATGAAGACCAATTGCGCAGTGCTATTTCTAATTTAGTGTATAACGCTGTGAAGCATACGACTGATGGTGCAGACATTACGGTTGAATGGAAAAAAACAAAGTCAGGGGCAACATTAAATGTATCTGACTCAGGTCAAGGGATTGAACCACAACATATACCTCGCTTAACAGAGCGTTTTTATCGAGTAGATAAAGCTCGTTCAAGAGACACCGGGGGAAGTGGGTTAGGGTTAGCTATTGTAAAGCATGCACTTAGCCATCATGATTCACAATTAGAAATACAAAGTAAACTGGGAAAAGGAAGTACCTTCTCATTTGTTTTACCTACAAAATTGATTTTAAAATAAGGACATAATGAAAAACATACATAGTAAAATACGAAGATTGTCTCGGGTGCTCTTTCCTGTGGGATTTCTTTGGCTATGTATTACTCAAAGTGTTTTAGCCTACGGTGGAAAATTAGCTCATTATGAACGTGAATCTGGTATTTCGGGTAATTTATCCTCAATAGGTTCCGATACTCTTGCAAATATGATGACACTTTGGGCGGAAGATTTTCAACGTATTTATCCCAAAGTGAATATTCAAATTCAAGCATCTGGTTCCTCTACTGCTCCTCCGGCTCTTATTGAAAGTACAGCTCAATTTGGTCCTATGAGTCGAAAAATGCGGCAAAGTGAGAAAGCGGCATTTGAACGACAATTTGGTTACCCACCAACTGAAATCCGAGTCGCTATTGATGCACTCGGAATTTTTGTTCATCAAGACAACCCAATTAAAGGGCTTAATTTTATTCAACTTGATGCTATTTTTTCTGCCACATTACGATGCGGAGCATTAAAACCGATTAATCGCTGGGAAGATTTAGGCATAGAAACACGTTGGGCTACGCATCAAATTCAACTGTTTGGTCGTAATTCAGTGTCTGGTACTTATGGGTATTTTAAAAACAATGCGCTATGCGATGGTGATTTTAAAGTTAATGTCAATGAACAACCCGGCTCGGCCTCAGTAGTACAAGGCGTGTCAGCTTCATTAAATGGGATAGGTTATTCTGGCGTTGGTTATCAAATGTCAGGCGTTAAACTAATCCCAATTAGTAAAGATGGGAGTCATTATATAGAGCCAACAACGAATAATATAATCAGTGGTAAGTACCCTTTAGCTCGTTTTCTTTATATTTACATTAACAAATCCCCCACAGCGGATCTTAAGCCGTTAGAAGCTGAATTTATTCGTTATATGCTCTCTTCTGAAGGCCAAAAAAGAGTAGAGCAAGACGGATATATTGCATTGTCTGAGCGATTTGTTTTACAAGAATTATCCAAGTTAGATTTACATTAAATTGTCATTATAGTGTCACTCATATAATGAAATATAAAAAATATCCATAATTTAATACAGAGGTTGACCCATCATGGCATATGCCAAACCTAATCAGAGAGCTCGAGATAAACAACGTCGCGTTGTGGATCTGATTATGCGTATTTGGGTGAAATCCAGTGGCATTGGGATCATCGCAGCCCTTATGCTTATTTGTTTTTATCTACTAGCAGTGATTGCACCTATTTTCACTTCGGTAACTGTCGAACCTTCATCTGAATACGCCGTTTCTTATCCGGGTAATACCTTAGCAATTGGTTCTGATGAGCAAGGAAAAATGGCTTATCGAATTGACGATACTGGCCGTGTTCAGTTTATTGATCTCATTAATAAAAAATTAGTGAGTGAACAGCAGATCATTGAACATTCAACCACATTTACATCTACGATCGAAAGCCAAGATTGGTTTGCATTTGGAGATGATGAAGGCCGAGTACAGTTTGCTCAAATTGGATTTCAAACTAATTATTCCAAAGGAAACCGTCAGCTTATTCCGTTGGTCGAAAAATTCACTCCTTTCCCAAGTATTCAACTAGATGAAAAACAACAAGCGTTAACTCAATTGGCGTTAAGTTTAACCGCGACTGAAGGGGTTGTTTTAGCAAAAACACAAGATGAACGTTTGCTGGGAATTGAATTAGATAGTGTTGTTAATCAAATGACGGGAGAAACGGTCTGGAAGGCGGTACCTATTGAATTCGAGCAAGACAATGTAGATAAGATTAGTTCGTTACTTTCGATGGTAATTACGCCTAATAATGATTTTTTATATTTGTTATATCAACATGAGTTACAAGTTTGGAGCTTAAAAGATCATAAAGCGAGTTTACGTGAACGGATTACATTAATTGACTCAGCACAAAAATTAGTCTTACTTTCTGGGGCGCATTCAGTATTAGTGCAATTTGAAAATGGTGATTTATCACAATGGTTTGATACGATTAATAATGAAAAGCGGTCATTGACATTAATACGTACTTTTCACGTTGGTTCACCTATTTCACAATTAGCGCCAGAGGTATATCGCAAAGGAATTAGTATTATAGATACTGAGGGTAATTTAGCGTTAATCCATACCACGACAGAAAAAGCACTTTATCGTCAGCACGTGTTTAACGATGACGTATTAGCGGTAACTCAACCGCCTAATGCACAAAAACTTATCGTACTTACTAAAAGTGGATGGGAGTGCTTTGAGGTAACAAATCCTCATCCTGAAGTTAGTGTGCAATCTGTTTTTGGGAAAATGTGGTATGAAGGTTACCCCGAACCTGCTTATATTTGGCAATCAACAGCGGCAAATGATGATTTTGAATCTAAATTTAGTTTGATGCCTTTGGCTTTTGGTACATTAAAAGCGGCTTTCTATGCCTTGATTTTTGCAGGACCAATCGCGATTGGCAGTGCTATTTATACCGCTTACTTTATGTCTTCCAATGTTCGTCGATATGTAAAACCAACCATTGAAATAATGGAAGCGTTACCGACCGTTATTATCGGTTTACTTGCTGGGATTTGGTTAGCCCCAATTGTAGAAAATAACCTTGTTGCTGTGTTTAGTTTATTTGTATTCTTTCCATTAAGTATGATCATTATTGCTTTTATATGGCACATATTGCCGGCTCATATAATGAGAAGGTTGCCTAGGGGCCAGCATGCTATTTTACTTATCCCTGCATTAATTGGGATTGGGTACCTTACTTTTCAATATGGCTATTTGATTGAAAGTTGGTTATTTGATGGTGATTTACGACACTATCTTGGTGATAAAGGCGTTGGTTATGATCAGCGTAATGCATTGGTCGTTGGGATTGCGATGGGTGCTGCTATTATTCCAACGATTTATACCATTGCGGAAGATGCTATATTTTCTGTGCCAAAGCATTTGTCTGAAGGGTCATTAGCTCTCGGCGCGACACAATGGCAAACCTTAACTAAAGTCGTTTTACTTACTGCTAGTCCCGGTATTTTTTCTGCTGTGATGATGGGGTTGGGTCGTGCCGTAGGTGAAACCATGATCGTATTAATGGCAACAGGTAACACACCTATAATGGATGGCAATATTTTAGAGGGCATGAGAACGCTTGCTGCTAATATTGCGATAGAAATGCCTGAATCAGAAATGGGCAGTACTCACTTTAGAATGCTTTTCTTAGCGGCTTTCTTATTATTTGTCTTTACCTTTTTCGTTAACTCATTGGCAGAGTGGATACGCCAAGGGTTACGTGAAAAGTACCGTAGTTTATAGGTGAATATGAGATGAAGGTGAAGAATGAAGCGTTGGATTAAATCGGGTTCTCCTTGGATATGGTTAACGGCTGGTTCGGTAAGTATCAGCATGATTGCCGTACTTGGTATTTTATTACTGATAGGCTGGAAAGGGCTTTCTTATTTTTGGCCTACGCCATTGCAAGAGTGGCATACGATTGACGGTAAAGTTATCGTTGGTCAGTTATATGATGTAGAAAAACTACACGATACTAATACCGAAAAAAAAGAACGTTTAGTTATTAAAGTAGGAAACCGAGACATTAATGGTTTTGATTTTATTAATATTGGTAAAGATAAAATAAAATCCGTGAGTCAACCTGCTGAATTGGCCGTGGTGGATAGACTCCAACATGGTAAATATTTTGGAACGATTATTGAAACCTCAAACGGTCTTAAACTCAATAAATTGCAAGTGGAGTCATGGGTACGTAGTGAAAAAGCTAAAATAGAACTATTAGAACAAGAGCAGCATAAACTGTATCAATTACTTGATGCGTTACCAAAAAAGAATGCACTCAGTGATGAGAATAAAAAACGAGAAGAACAATTAAATGAACAAGCAAAAGCGATCTCGAATCAATTAAGTCATAGTTATTTAATACTGCAAGATAGCCAGGGTAAAAAGTATAAATTAAGCAGCGATAATGTAGTCGATATTTGGTTTCCTAATATGATGACGTTAAAAGAAAAAACAATGCATTGGTTTGAGGAGCTATACGATTTTATTAGTAACGATCCACGAGAAGCTAATTCTGAAGGCGGAGTGTTCCCCGCTATTTTTGGTACTATTTTATTAGTGTTACTCATGTCCGTTATCGTTATGCCATTAGGGGTTATTGCTGCGATTTATTTACATGAATACGCAAAGCCCAATATGCTGACAAGATTAATTCGTATCGCAGTGATAAACCTAGCGGGTGTACCTTCGATTGTTTATGGTGTATTTGGTTTAGGTTTCTTTGTTTATGTTGTTGGTGGCACACTTGACCAGCTTTTTTATTCAAATAAATTACCAACACCAACATTTGGTACACCTGGCTTATTATGGTCAGCACTGACTTTAGCTATTTTAACGCTGCCAGTTGTGATTGTTGCAACTGAAGAAGGACTTAGTCGGATCCCTAACTCGGTACGCCATGGTTCATTGGCATTAGGTGCGACACAGTTTGAAACCTTATGGAAGATTGTTTTACCGATGGCAAGCCCTGCGATAATGACCGGGTTAATTTTAGCCGTAGCAAGAGCCGCGGGTGAAGTCGCCCCTTTGATGCTCGTTGGGGTAGTTAAACTAGCGCCTTCTTTACCTGTTGATAATGTAGCGCCTTATTTGCATTTAGATCGTAAATTTATGCATCTTGGTTATCATATCTATGATGTAGGATTCCAAAGTCCAAATGTAGAAGCTGCTCGTCCTATCGTTTATGCCACGGCATTTTTGTTGGTTACCGTTATTGTTGGATTAAACTTAACTGCCATCGCTATTCGTAATAATTTACGAGAGAAATACCGAACATTGGAGTTGTAGCTATATGTATTCATTATCACCAGATCTCTCTTTTTTATCGCCAATAGACGTCAATGATTTATCGGATGAAAATACAGCAATAGAGATCAATAATCTCAGCTTGTATTATGATAAAACGTCCGCCTTATCGAATATTGAAATGCGTATACCTAAAGGGCAGGTAACTGCTTTTATTGGGCCGTCGGGTTGTGGTAAATCGACTTTATTGCGTTGCATTAATCGAATGAATGATTTGGTTGATAATTGCAAAATCAAAGGTTCAATAAAACTGTTTGGTGATGATATTTATCAACCAAACACAGACATACCTTCATTGCGTCGTCGTGTTGGAATGGTGTTTCAACGGCCAAATCCGTTTCCTAAATCAATATATGAGAACGTAGTTTACGGTTTACGTTTACAAGGGATTAAAGAAGCGCGAATATTAGATGAAGCAGTAGAAGATGCGCTGAAAGCAGCAGCGCTGTGGGATGAAGTAAAGCATCGCCTACATGAAAATGCATTTGGATTATCAGGTGGCCAGCAACAACGCTTAGTTATCGCTAGAGCGATTGCGATTGAACCAGAAGTACTTTTATTAGATGAACCGACATCAGCATTGGACCCTATTTCAACCTTAACCATTGAAGAACTTATCTACGAACTAAAAAGCAAATACACCGTAGTTATTGTTACTCACAATATGCAACAAGCTGCTCGAGTTAGTGACCACACCGCCTTTATTAATCAAGGTAAATTGGTTGAATACGGTAATGCGAATACTATTTTTACTTCTCCAGTGCATAAACAAACAGAAGATTACATTACAGGCCGTTATGGGTAATTAGCCTACAGTAGCCAACCAATAAGATAAGGATATACCATGCAACTTGGTCGACATATTTCAGGCCAATTTAACACCGAGCTTGAAGCCATTAGAACTCATGTATTAACTATGGGTGGAATGGTGGAACAGCAACTTACCTATGCATTAGAAGCATTGCATAATCACGATGCTGAATTAGCAAAGCGTGTCATGCATGAAGATCATAAAGTAAACGCCATGGAAGTTGCGATAGATGAAGCGTGCACGCGCATTATTGCAAAACGACAACCTACAGCGAGCGATTTACGTTTGGTAATGGCGATCATTAAAACAATCACTGATCTAGAACGTATCGGTGATGTTGCATCTCAAATCGCTAAAGTGTCATTAGAAAATTTCACAAGTAAACAGCATTCATTACTCGTTTCTCTTGAGTCATTAGGTCGTCAATCAGTAAAAATGATGCACACGGTATTAGATGCCTATGCTCGAATGGACGTAAAGGCCGCAACAGAAGCTTATAAGTTTGATGATAAAATAGATGCTGAATACGAAGCCGTTGTACGTCAATTAATGACTTATATGATGGAAGATCCAAGCTCAATTCCAAGTGTAATGAAGGTTATGTGGGCGGCTCGTGCTATTGAGCGTGTAGGAGATCGTTGCCAGAATATTTGTGAATATATTATCTATTTTGTCAAAGGAAAGGATGTACGTCATATCGGCGATCAAAATATTGATGATGTGATTAAATAAGTTGAGTGATACTTAACTCGAAATAAGCCTTTGACTTAAAAATAATAATCAAACAAATAAAATTTGAGCTATGCTGTATTTATCGCAACTAACGAGTATATTATGAGCTATTGCATTCATAATGCGATTGATAATACAAAAATAGATTCATTTAATAATCATAAATTATAGTAATAAAGGAATATATTATGAAGAAGATTTTAGTTGGTACTTGCGCGGCGTTATCTATGGTTTCATCGTTCGCTATGGCGGATAGTACTCCAGTGATGTTCTCATCTCTGAATGGTTTTAATGCACCAGCGGCAAGTGAAGTAAAAGGCGTTCGTTTAGCGGCTCTTCATGGTAAAACTGGCGATGTAACAGGTGTCGATTTTGCGCTTGGTATGTCTGAGAGTGATAACCTAACAGGTGTTAACTTCCCACTATTTATCGGTGCGAACAAAGTTAATGGCAACATGACTGGTGCATCTTTTGGTCTGTTTAACTGGCATATGGGTGATGATTTAGGTGCGAACCTAGGTTTTGTAAACATCACTAATAATGTTAAAGGTGCGAACCTATCAGCAGTTAACTATTCTGAAGGTTACACCATGGTTGATGTTGGCGTTGCAAACCTTTCAAACGATTCACACGTTCAAGTGGGTTTATTTAACATGACATCTGAAATTAAAGGTGTTCAAGTTGGTCTGATCAACTGTGCTGAAAATGGTTTCCTACCTTGTTTCCCAATCGTGAACTTTGCGATGTAATTTGGTTTCAAATTTAATTAAATAAAAATGGCGCTGCTTTATTATAAAGTAGCGCCATTTTTGTATCTGACCATTCTTGGTTTTCTTGTCATTTTATCAAAACTTATTAATGAGAAGGAAGATAGAGTGAATCATAAAAATAAAAAGCCCCTGCACCAAATTACTTATGTAGGGGAGAGAGTTACCAAAGGGTAATTATTTATCTTCTATCATTGATTTTATAGATATAAATAAAACGATCAGAGGAAGCGAAAGCATAATTAAAAAAGTCATAGTTTCTCCAAAGATTAAAATCGTAAGTTAAATCCAATTTCATAACTGTTTTCGGTTCTGGTTTTATCGCTAGGGCTTACTCTTGACTCACCAAAGGTATACTTCATATAAGGTTCTACCCATTTAGGCTTTAGGGTTAGTGTGACATCTTGGCTGTTGTAATAGCTTTTTGATCCAGTTAGTTCACGGTCATGAGTAAACGAATAACTAAAGTTACTCCATTGATTAATTGTGTAGCTAGCCCCAAGTGTATTTTTCCATTCTCTATCTGTGTCTAACCAATCAGAAAAAACAGATTCACGCCACTCGTGAGAAGTATTAGCGAAAACCATAATGTATTGAGTTAATGCTGTACCAGTAAATAGACCCGCATTATAAATATCAATGAAATCAGCTCGACCATAGCTAACAAATGCTTCGGTATAAAATTGACCAAGCATGACACCATAACCGGAACCTATTTCTAAATAACCCGTTGAATCAATGTCTGCAGTAAAACTGATTGCTTCCGTTGCTTGAAGATTGGCAGTAACGGTTCCTACCCATTCATCATTATTTTGAGAGAGTTGAACGCTTAAGTCTGGTTCATGATATTTCGCTGAAGCAGATAAAGAGGCAAAAAAAGATAACAATAAGAGTTTAAAGCGCATAATTAAGTACTCATCGTAAAAATAAAAAAGGAGTCACCAAAATAGCGACTCCTTTGCTTTATTTATCAAACTCTAGCTAATCTTATGAGCGTGTAGCTCTATCCTTGATAGCTTGCTTAATTTGCTGACGTTGCTCTTGAGATAGAGATCTTGCTTTATCTTTTAATTTGGTTTTTTGCTCTTCTGTTAGGTTAGGCTTTGCTGGAATCCAGTCATTGATAGCATCTGAAATAGTACCTTTAGCTGCGATTTTTAAATCTTCAATAGTTTCTCTTTCACCTGTAAGTAGGTAATAGCCTAGGGAGTTTCCTTGAAGATCCATTTCTATATTAACTATTTTTAACATAGTTAGTTTATTATCTTGAGACCATTCAACAGTCATATCTTTAGTTACACCCCAAGCTCTCTGTCTCATATCTTCATCAATAGCCCCTTTCCCTTCATTTGCGATGAAGGCAATAGCTAAGAATTTTTGTTCTTCTTCTGTAAGGAGTATCATTGCTTCTTTATATGCCTTCACAGTTTTAACTGAGACAGTTGTACTCTTATCTTCTTGACCTTGAATAATAATTCCTGCAGGAGTGTCAATTAAAGTAACCTCACTTTCACCGAGTGAGATGATTAGTTTGTTATCATCTTCAAATTGAAAATCAAAACCCAATCCAAATTCAGGATCTATTGCGGGTATAACTCCGTAATCAGGATCTATCGGGTGCTGAACATCGGTGACAATTAATCTTCCATTTACAATACTTAAGTTTACTTCTGCACCATGGTTACCATGAAAGATGATTGAATCACCTTCCTTTTGAATATAACCAACAGTGACGCCATTTACGTCTTTTACGTTATCGCCATCGGTTGTAAATGTTTGACCATTAATACGAATAAGAGTATCGGTTTCTTGACCTTTAATCATTGCAGCTTGATAAGTTCCCTCATCACCTTTGATTAGTGCTGCTTGAGCATTTTCACCTTCAAAATATTGAACATCAGCAATACCATCTTGTGGTGTTGGCCCGTTATTATCGCTTGAACCTGAAGACGAACAACCTGCTAGGAATGATGCAGCAACTAAAGATGCAATTAATTTAAGTTTCATATTGGTTTCTCTCTTAACGTAATGGTTGGCTTATTAGCCATAATTTTTGAAAGCATCAGTGCTTGTTGATGGCGTTCCTAGCCGATGAGAGAAGTATATGGAATGTACTAAAAAGCCTCTAATCCCTTAAAAGAATAGAGGCTTTAACGTTAAGTTATTAATGAGAGAGAAGAATGACCGTAATAACTACTGGTTATCAATGAGTAAGGATTGAAGAATTTTTTTTAACCACAACACGGTTGGGCTATTTCTATTTTTGTGGTGATAATAAGCACAAACCTTTGGGTTAATATCTTGATTATCAAATAGTATTTTAAGGCTTCGTAGCGGTCTATTATGTTCGATATCTAAGAATTTAGACGCAGGAAACATCATGTCAGAGTTATTAACGACATCAAGAACGGCTGATGGTAATTCAGATCTAAAACCAATTTTTGCTTCTAAACCTTTAATTTTTAATATTTTTTCAGCTAAAGATTGATGAGAATTCCAATCAACAGCGATAATGGTTGCAAGCTCGAAATGAAAACCATCTTTCACTTCAATACTATTTCCTTTATAAGGATGATCTTTTCTTACATAGCCAGTAAAACGATCTTGAGCAATTGGTTTTTGAATTAATTCTTTTGGTGCATGGCCTATTTCATAATTAAGGCCTAATTGAACTTCATCATTGATGATGTCGATCATTGTTGATTTAGACCAATTTAATAATTGCACTTGAACATTGGGAGCCTCAGCTCTGATTGCTTGAAATAACTTATTGGCAATGGCACTTAAAAGAAAAGGAGATAGCGCCAGTTTGATAACGCCTTCAAGTTTTTTAGGATCAAACTCATTACTTTCGTTTAATGTGGAAGAAAGTTCATCAAGTATTGGTGAGATGCTTTCAGCCAATTGATTTGCATATTCAGTCGCTCGAAGTCCATGATGGGTTTTTACAAATAACTCATCACCAAAATGATCTCGTAAACGCTGCAGAGCTTTACTGATAGCAGGCTGAGATACAAATAGGCGATCAGAGGCTTTTCGCATATTTCTTTCTTGATGAAGAACGATAAATGTTCTCAATAAGTTTAAATCTAATGTGGCGAATAGATCTTTTGCCATGGTGAATTATTTCCTTATAAAGTCTGAATTATTTAGTAACTCTTCACGCTTCCTTCACGATCTTCCCTCTATAGTACCCACATAACGAATTAAGACCAAGCTTAACCCCATGACTATAGGATTGTATTTATAATGAAAAAGTATCTATTTCTACTAATGGCAGCAACATCAACAACGGCATTTTCTGCACCATACGTAGGTTTAGAATATGGCGTAACAAACATGAATCACGATTACTCAACGACTTTTTCAGAGACTGCTGGAGATGTAACATTAACTCCTGATGATTCAAACTCTGCGTTTGGTGGCTTTGTTGGTTATCGTTTTAACGATTTTGGTTTAGAGTTAGGTTATAAGAAATTTGAGAGTGATGATTCTCGTAGTAAAACACTAAATTATAATCCACCAGTAGAAACTGAGCGCGAATGGAATGCTGATTTAGATGCGACTCAATTTACATTTAAACCAGTGTATTTTTATAATTTTAATGAGAAATTACAATTAAAAACCGGTCTAGGTTTAACGTATACCCAATATAAATACGACTCATCAGCATATACAGAAACAGAAAATGATTTAACAGATCAAGAGTCAATTTCTGATCATGAACACGGAGCATCTAAATCAGAAAGTGTATTTGGTGCTATCGCAAGCGTAGGTGTTGAGTACATGGTGATGCCAAGCTTAGCTTTAGGTGCATCAGCAAGCTATCAAGTAGATAGTATTGCTAATTCAACGTCGTTCATGTTGAGTTCAGCTTACTACTTTTAATATGTAGTTATAGAAGTTAATCATATTTGGAAATAATAAAATGAAAAAAATTGTATTAGTAAGTGCATTAGTATTGGCGTCAACAGGTGCGTTCGCAGCTCAAAACACTCAAGTAGCTAAAGGCGGATTTTCTGGCCCAAGCGCAGTGACTGTAAATACTGTTCAAATAGCTCAAGAAGCAAAAGATGATACTCCAGTAACACTAACAGGTTATATTGTTGCTTCATTAGGTGATGAAGAGTATCAATTTAAAGATGCAACAGGTGAGATGATTGTTGAGATTGATCACCGTGATTGGAATGGTATTGAAGCAACACCTGAAACAAAATTAGTGATTCAAGGTGAAGTAGATAAAGAGTGGAAACACACTGCAATTGACGTAAATACTGTGCAGTTAGCAAAATAACTTTTCTACAGACCCAAAAATAGAAAAGGCCAGAAGATAATCTCTGGCCTTTTTATTAGCATTTTTAAATTTATTTAATATTTTGTCTTACCGCATCGATTTTTTTAGCGTCAGTCACTGGGACAATAAAATCATCCAAATCTCCAGTTCCCATTTTAACGCCATCTAATACTAACTTCATTTTACTTGGACGAGTTGATTTTCCGGATAAGTGGATCTCAGTGATACCCGTCTTTTCAATTATCTCTTTCGCATTTTCAGCGGTGACACCAGCACCTGCTAATATTTCAAAGCGTCCATTAGCTAGTTTTACCATTTCAGATAGAACATCAATACCATCATAAGCATTTGCTGCTAGACCAGAGGTAAGTATGCGCTCACAACCTAGCTCTGCAATGTTTTCAATTGCTTTTTTATAATTAGAACATTGGTCAACAGCGCGATGAAAAGTCACACCCAAATCATTGTCATTGGCTATTTTCATTAAGCGAGTAGACAGCGGCATATCAATATCGCCATTAGCTTTTAATACGCCAAAAACTACCCCTTGTAAGCCGGCTAATTTTGCTGCATGAATATCCTCAATCATTGCCGAGATATCGTCGTTGTCATATAGAAAATCTCCTTGGCGAGGACGGATCATCGCATAAACAGGAATAGAGGAGATAGCTGCTGCTTTTTTCATGAAACCAAAGCTGGGAGTAAGCCCACCCAATGCAAGAGAGGAGCATAGTTCAATGCGATCTGCGCCACCATTAATAGCATTATGCAGTGATTCTAAGTTATCGATACAGACTTCAATTTTAATAGACATGATGGGTAAACAAAAATAATTGATAATAGAACAGTTTACGGGATATTTGATTTTGGATGTGTGAAGAGAGCGTCAGAATTACGAGCTAGAATAAAGAAAAAAGCCCTGAAGAAAACTTCAGGGCTTTTAGTATTAGGCAAACTTTCTGATTTTAGGCTACTGCGTTTATACGCTTTTAATATTCTAGCCACATGCACCGTTGAGCGTAGGTGCATTCGAGTACTTTGATGTAAAGTACTCTATGTCAGCAATTACTTGCTTAGGTCGTCAGCGTGTTCAGATAGGAATGCTGCAACACCTTGTGGAGATGCGTCCATACCTGCTTTGCCTTCTTCCCATTGTGCTGGACAAACTTCACCATTCTTCTCGTGGAAGTTTAGTGCGTCAACCATACGTAGCATTTCGTCGATGTTACGACCTAGTGGAAGATCGTTAACCACTTGGTGACGTACAAGGCCGTCAGAATCGATTAGGAAAGAACCACGGAAAGCAACACCAGCTTCTGGATGCTCAACGTCGTATGCTTTACAGATTTCGTGCTTAACGTCAGCAACTAGAGGGTATTTAACTGGACCAATACCGCCATCTTCGATAGCCGTGTTACGCCATGCGTTGTGAGAGAATTGTGAATCGATAGAGATACCGATTACTTCCGCGCCTTTAGCTTGGAAATCAGCTAGACGGTTGTCAAAAGCGATTAGCTCTGAAGGACAAACGAAAGTGAAGTCTAGTGGGTAGAAAAATACTACCGCAGTCTTACCTTTAGTGAATTCTTTGAAGTTGAAGCTATCAACGATCTCGCCGTTACCTAGAACAGCTGCAGCAGTAAAGTCTGGTGCTTGACGACCTACTAGTACCATTTTTGAATCTCCTAAAAATTAGATTTTCCAAACTTCATGTTTGGCTTTATGTTTCAACAGGACAAACTATAGTACAAAAGGTATGATTGAAAAAAGCGAATTAAATAGATGGATGTAATCGAGAAAAGCGATGACTAAATGGCCTTCATTAAAACAGTTACACTATTTTATTACCTTACATGAAACTCGCCATTTTGGTGAAGCAGCAGAAAAGTGCTTTGTGAGCCAATCAACATTAAGTAAAGGAATACAAAACCTTGAAGAGCTGATTGGTTGTCCATTGTATGAGCGTGATAAAAAAACATTAATATTTACCCCTATTGGGGAAAGGGTGGTGGCTCAAGGGAGAGAACTTTTAGCAAAAGGACAAGATTTAATAGAACTTGGGTCTTTGTGTCAGGGTGACACAATGCAAGGACAGCTTCGTGTTGGATGCATTCCTACGATAGCCCCTTTTTTATTATGTGATTTAGTACAAGAGGTAAATAAGAGTTACCCGCAGTTAACCTTATTATTAAGGGAAGATACAACAACGAACCTTTTAGCTGCACTAAGACAAGGGCAGTTAGATGTATTAATCCTTGCCTTGCCGGTTGATATAGCAGGAATGGACAGTTTAGTGGTTGGCTCTGATCCATTTAAAATGGTGATCAGTAAAGATCAAGTGAACTCAATTTCGACGCCTATTCGTTATGATGAGTTGCCTGATGAATTTGTTTTCTTATTAGAGAAAGAGCACTGTTTAACAGAACACGCGGTTTCTGCTTGTAAGTTAACGAGTAAAGAGAAAATAAACCCCTTTACAGCAACGAGCCTACACACACTCGTCCAAATGGTCGCGAATGGCTTGGGAACTACGTTTATTCCTCAAATGGCAATAAAGCATGGTTTGTTAGATAACCAAAACTTGGTTGTAGTTGAGCCGCCAGGTCAAGAAGCATCAAGAGATATAGGTTTAGTTTGGAGACCAAGTTCATCTCGCTTACAAGCTTTTCATCAGCTAGCGGATGTCGTAAAAGGCATATTATAGTTTTATGATCACATTTTAAGGCGCTTATTTATTTTTATAGATAGGCGCTTTCTACTTTTGAATAATAGGGTAATTAGTGACCACCTTCTCACTTCTTTATATTTATTTTAAAACAGATCTGACCAGTTAGTCCCCTTTCTTCTTGTTGTATATCGTCACTTTCTTATAGTCACTGGTTTAATTAAACGAACCTTTCTCTTTTTTTAATTCTATCCCCCTGTTTTCTTTGTGAAATTAAAACTGTGAATTTTACATGTTCAATTTTACAAGTTTAATTTGTGTAATTTTACTACGTTTTTATCAGATCATTTGCCTGTCAATTTGTTATCGAAATGTAAAAAATAAATTTTGACAATTATCTTTATAGAGCATTTACTCATAACTCGAGTTGCTTAGTTTTACGGACATATTATTGAAAATTCAAGGCAATGTTAGCCTTTAGTAGGGGTTGTAATTGATACGCTCTTTCGAGAATGTAATAGACGTAAGCAACAAGAACGACAAATAGGATGAAACATGAATACTAAATCGTAGTGTTTTAGTTACAAATGTAATTTTGCCGGAGGCGCAAACCATGACTGATACCATGACAACCACAGAAAAAAAAATATCCATTGTTGGCGCTGAGTTGCCACAAGTAAAAGAAGTGTTAAGCGCTGGGGCTGTCCGTTTTTTAACTCATGTGGTTGAAAAGTTTGCCCACCGAATTCCTGAGCTTTTAGACACACGCCAAGTGCGCCAACGAAAAATAGATGCAGGTCAATTGCCCGATTTTTTATCTGAGACTCGGTCTATTCGTGAATCAGAATGGAGCATTCAAGGGATTCCTGCCGATCTTCAAGACAGACGAGTAGAGATCACTGGACCGACTGATAGAAAAATGGTGATTAATGCTTTGAATGCCAATGTAAAAGTATTCATGGCAGATTTTGAAGATTCATTAGCTCCCTCATGGGAGGCGGTACTTGATGGACAGATTAATCTGAGAGATGCAATGAACGGCACTATTCAATACACCAATCCTCAAACTCAAAAGGTATATCAATTAAAACAAGATCCAGCGGTACTGATTTGCCGTGTCCGTGGTCTACACCTTCCTGAAAAACATGTGTTGTTTAATGGTGTTCCTATTCCTGGAGCTTTATTTGATTTTGCCCTTTATTTTTATCACAACTACCAAACGTCATTAAAGAAAGGCAGTGGACCTTATTTTTACCTACCAAAATTACAAGCCTACCAAGAAGCGGCGTGGTGGAGTGACGTATTCAGTTTTGCTGAGCGAGAATTTGGATTGAAACAAGGGACGATTAAAGCGACCGTTCTTATTGAAACCTTGCCAGCTGTATTTGAAATGGATGAAATTCTGTACAGCTTAAAAGAACACATTGTGGGACTGAATTGTGGTCGATGGGATTACATTTTTAGCTACATTAAAACACTTAAAAATCATCCTGACCGAGTTTTGCCAGATCGCCAAGTGGTGACGATGGAAAAACCGTTTCTAAATTCTTATTCACGTCTATTGATCAGAACATGTCACAGAAGAGGAGCATTTGCGATGGGAGGAATGGCCGCCTTTATTCCATCAAAAGATCCGGTAAAAAATGATTGGGTACTAAATAAAATTCAAACGGATAAATCATTAGAAGCGAATAATGGACATGATGGAACTTGGGTTGCTCACCCTGGTTTAGCTGACACAGCAAGAGCTGAATTTGATCACGTGTTAGGCGAGCGAACCAATCAGCTAGATATCAGTCGAGAAAATGATAACCCTATTACCGCCGAAGAATTATTAGCCCCTTGTGAAGGTGAAAGAACCGAAGAGGGAATGCGTCATAACATTCGTGTCGCGGTTCAATATATTGAAGCGTGGATCACCGGTAATGGGTGTGTCCCGATTTATGGATTAATGGAAGACGCCGCTACGGCAGAAATATCAAGAACGTCTATTTGGCAATGGATACAACATGGGAAAACATTAGATAACGGAGAAACAGTTACAGCCGATCTATTTAGAACCATGTTACTGGAAGAGATGAAAGTAATAGAAGAGGAGTTGGGAACTGAACGTTTTGATTCGGGCCAATTTACTCAAGCTGCAAAACTGATGGAGAAACTGACCACCAGCGATCAACTTACGGACTTTTTAACACTATCTGGCTATGAATATTTATAAGAGAGGGAACTATTATGACTACATTTAAACCGCAAACTCGCCAACAACAAATTGATGCACTAAAAAAAGATTGGGCTGATAACCCTCGTTGGAATGGAGTAACTCGTCCATACACAGCGGAAGAGGTAATTAACCTTCGTGGCTCTTTTGCACCAGAAAATACCATTGCTCAAAAAGGGGCTGATAGATTATGGTCGTTGGTGAATGGGTCATCTAAAAAAGGATACGTAAACTGTCTTGGTGCCTTAACTGGTGGGCAAGCCGTTCAGCAAGCAAAAGCGGGAATTGAAGCAATTTACCTTTCAGGCTGGCAGGTCGCTGCGGATAATAATACCGCATCAACCATGTACCCTGATCAATCATTGTATCCGGTAGATTCAGTGCCTTCAGTGGTTAAGCGTATTAATAATTCTTTCCGACGTGCAGATCAAATTCAATGGTCAACAGGAACACCCCCTGAAGAGGGCATTGATTATTTTCTGCCGATTGTGGCTGATGCAGAAGCGGGTTTTGGTGGCGTACTTAATGGTTATGAATTAATGCGTAACATGATTGAATCAGGTGCTGCAGGCGTTCACTTTGAAGATCAGTTAGCATCAGTGAAAAAATGTGGTCATATGGGTGGCAAAGTATTAGTACCAACTCAAGAAGCAGTACAAAAACTGGTTGCTGCGCGATTAGCTGCTGATGTAGCAGGAACAACAACACTCGTTATCGCAAGAACCGATGCCAATGCTGCGGATTTATTAACATCAGATTGTGATCCGTATGACCAAGAATTTATTGAAGGCGAGCGTACAGCTGAAGGTTTCTACAAAGTAACCGCAGGTATTGACCAAGCCATCTCTCGTGGTCTGGCGTATTCACCTTATGCTGATTTAGTATGGTGTGAAACGGCAACACCGTGTTTGGAAGAAGCTCGAAAGTTTGCGGAAGCGATTCATGCAGAATATCCAGACCAACTACTGGCGTATAACTGTTCGCCATCGTTTAACTGGGAGAAAAACCTCGATTCAGAAACGATTGCGAAGTTCCAACAAGAATTGGCTGATATGGGCTATAAATACCAATTTATTACTCTAGCTGGCATTCATAGTATGTGGTTTAACATGTTTGAACTTGCTCATTCTTATGCTCAAGGTGAAGGGATGCGTCATTATGTAGAAATGGTTCAACGTAAAGAGTTTGAATCGGCATCTAAAGGGTATACGTTCGTTGCGCATCAACAAGAAGTGGGCACAGGTTACTTTGATATTATGACTAATACCATTCAAGGTGGAAAATCGTCAGTAACCGCATTAACAGGGTCAACGGAAGAAGAGCAATTTAAAACTAATGCGTAGTGGTCTTACGTTAATTGAATAAATTCACATAATAATAAATAGGCAACTATCACGTTTAGGGAGAATGGAATCTCCCTTTCTTTTTTATTCGCATTGAACGTTACCGTTTATTCATCCACTTCCATAGGATCGACCTCTTCTTGCAATTCCAATAAGTTAATTGCGATCGTCACAAAGTCTGAATCAGTAATAATTCCCACCAATTTGCCATGGTGAACAACTGGCAAGCATCCCATTTTATGTTTTTGCATAAATAATGCGGCTGATTTCAATCCACCATATGGAGAAACACTCATGATGTTTTCATGCATTATATTATTGAGTGGAATATCTAAAGCGGATATTTCTTCCAGCGTCGGTTTTTCTAAACATGATGCTTGAGCGGATAATAAATCACGTTGTGTCACTAATCCAATCAATGCGTGTTCAGTATCTACAATAGGTATATGTCGAATACCGTGCTCGTCCATTAATGCTTTGGCATCTTCTAATGAATGTGAACGAAGCAGGGTGTGAGGGTGAGTGGTCATCATATCATTAACGGTAAACATAGCGTGCTCCTGCCATTTGAATATCCTAAATTAAATATAGAATGAGAATGAATAAAAAAGTGCGAACTAGCTAGAGGTTTGAAGAGATAAAAATATTGATGATACTTTCTCTGTTTGAAGTCAAATTCATTAATTTAAGTACGAATTTTTTTCAAAATTTGAGAGGTATATGGCTTCACCTCTTGCTATTGCTCTGAGCGTGAATATACTACTCTGTCTGCCATTTTTGATGAAGAAGTAAACCATGCAAGTATCCGATTTCCACTTTGAATTACCCGATGAACTTATTGCGCGTTACCCTCAACCTGAGCGTACGGCAAGTCGCCTATTACGATTAAATGGTAATAGCGGCGAATTAGTTGATGGTCAGTTTACTGATGTGCTTGATTTAGTGCAGAGCG
This sequence comes from Aliivibrio sp. 1S128, assembly GCF_001691065.1. Taxonomy (NCBI): domain Bacteria; kingdom Pseudomonadati; phylum Pseudomonadota; class Gammaproteobacteria; order Vibrionales; family Vibrionaceae; genus Aliivibrio; species Aliivibrio sp. 1S128. The sequence goes on from NZ_MAJV01000014.1 coordinate 56,300, forward strand.
GTGATCTTGTTGTTTTTAATAATACTCGTGTTATTCCTGCGCGTATGTTCGGTGTAAAAGCATCTGGTGGAAAACTGGAAGTTTTGGTTGAGCGTGTGCTTGATGAACATTCTGTATTAGCTCACGTTCGTTGTTCTAAATCGCCAAAACCAGGAAATCAATTGTGGTTAGGTGAGAATCAAGAATACGAAGCGGAGATGGTTGCTCGTCATGACACCTTGTTTGAAATTCGTTTCACTTCAGAAAAGAAAGTACTAGATATTTTGGATGAGATTGGTCACATGCCATTACCTCCTTATATCGATCGTCCTGATGAAGATGCAGATAAAGAGCGCTACCAAACGGTTTATAATGAAAAACCGGGTGCTGTTGCTGCTCCAACCGCTGGGTTACACTTTGATACAGACATTTTAGAAAAAATGAAAGCAAAAGGCGTAGAATTTGCTTACGTTACTCTTCATGTCGGTGCTGGTACATTCCAACCTGTTCGTGTTGATAATATTTTAGAACACCACATGCATTCTGAATACGCTGAAGTATCTCAAGAAGTCGTTGATGCGGTTAACGCAACAAAGGCGCGTGGTGGTCGTGTTATTTCTGTCGGCACAACGTCAGTGCGTTCTTTAGAAAGCGCTGCTCAACATGCGTTAAAACAAGGCACAGAGTTAGCCCCATTTTTTGATGATACAGAAATATTTATTTACCCAGGGTATGAATTCCAAGTTGTTGACGCATTAGTGACAAACTTCCATTTACCGGAGTCTACACTTATCATGCTTGTCAGTGCTTTTGCTGGCTATGAAAATACGATGAAAGCGTATGAGCAAGCGGTGAATAATCAATACCGTTTCTTTAGTTACGGTGATGCGATGTTTATTACAAAAAAAACAGCGTAACAAAGGTAAGCTAACGTACCATATAAATTCAAATTTCACTCACGGAACCAGTGAAATAGGAAAACTGGATGTTTTCAACTAGGTTGACAAAAGAACGATTGTTAACCTAGCGGTGCATCATTAAACCTATTTAGTGAATGCAAATTAAATACATTGTCAGATTGTTTCTCTGGCTTATTGGAGGTTTCGTGAAGTACGAACTACTCAAAAAACAAGGCCGCGCTCGTCGTGGTCAACTGCAATTCGACCGTGGTACGGTTGAAACTCCAGCATTTATGCCAGTAGGTACTTACGGTACTGTTAAAGGCATGACTCCAGAAGAAGTTAAAGATACTGGTGCTGAGATCTTACTAGGCAACACGTTCCATTTATGGTTACGTCCTGGTCAAGAAATCATGAAATTGCACGGTGATTTACATGACTTTATGAACTGGAAAGGTCCAATCCTAACCGATTCAGGCGGTTTCCAAGTATTCAGCCTTGGTAAAACACGTAAGATCACTGAAGAAGGCGTACATTTCCGTAGCCCGGTAAACGGTGATAAGATCTTTATGGATGCAGAGAAATCAATGCAAATCCAGTACGATCTTGGTTCTGACGTAGTTATGATTTTTGATGAATGTACGCCATATCCTGCAACGCATGATGAAGCACGCATTTCAATGGAACGTTCGATTCGTTGGGCTGACCGTAGTCGCAATGAATTTGATCGCCAAGAAAACCCGAATGCACTATTTGGTATCGTTCAAGGTGGTGTATACGAAGACTTACGTGATGTGTCTGTTGAAGCGCTAACGAAAATTGGTTTTGATGGTTATGCTGTTGGTGGCCTAGCAGTAGGTGAACCAAAAGAAGACATGCACCGCATTTTAGAGCATACATGTCCACAATTACCAGAAGATAAGCCACGATACCTAATGGGTGTTGGTAAACCAGAAGACTTGGTTGAAGGCGTTCGTCGCGGTATTGATATGTTTGATTGTGTTATGCCAACGCGAAATGCACGTAATGGTCACCTATTTGTAACTGGCGGTGTGATCAAGATCCGTAATGCGAAACATAAAATCGATACAACACCACTAGATCCTGAATGTGATTGTTATACTTGTCAGAATTACAGCAAGTCTTACTTACATCATTTAGATCGCTGTAATGAAATTTTAGGTGCACGTTTAAATACGATTCATAACTTACGTTATTACCAACGTATTATGGCGAGCATCCGTAAGGCTCTGGAAGAAGAACGTTTTGAGCAGTTCGTGGAAGAATTCTACGCACGTCGCGATCGTGAAGTTCCACCATTAAAAGACCTTTAAAAACAGAGTTATCACCCATATATCTAAAGGGATATGTGTATGGTCACATTTTAGAAACCGGAAATTAGAAACTAGATTAACGAGGACGTTATTAAATGAATTTTTTCTCTCAAGCTCATGCAGCTGGTGAAGCAGGGGCACAAGGCGGTGGCATGCAAATGTTTATCATGCTGGGTATGTTTGCTGTTATCTTTTACTTTATGATTTATCGCCCACAAGCGAAACGTCAAAAAGAGCACAAAAACCTAATGTCTTCTATGGGTAAGGGTGATGAAGTCCTTACTGCAGGCGGTTTAGTGGGTAAAATCACTAAGGCATCTGAAGAAAATGATTACATCGTAATTGAGCTAAACGCGAATAACGAAGTGACTATTAAAAAGGATTTTGTTTCAGCAGTTCTGCCAAAGGGCACGCTGAAATCATTATAAAAACTGTACCCTCTAACTTCGGTTAGGGGGTATTTTTCATTAAGGACATCGCTGTGCTAAACCGTTTCCCTTTATGGAAGTATTTGATGGTAGTCTCAGTACTACTGATTGCCGCGTTATACGCACTTCCAAACCTTTATGGTGAAGATCCAGCCGTTCAAATCACGGGTAGCCGTGGTACTGAGGTTCAAACCTCTACGCTGGATGTTGTCGCTGAAAATTTAAAAAACAACGACATTGCTTATAAGTCTATTGCATTCGAAAATGGCAGTGTACTTGTTCGCTTTAATGATACTGATTCTCAAATCAGTGCTCGAGATATTATCAATCAATCACTAGGTAAAGATTACGTAGTGGCACTAAACCTTGCAGCATTAACTCCTGATTGGCTAACTTCTATTGGTGCTGCTCCAATGAAGTTAGGTCTTGATCTTCGTGGCGGAGTGCACTTCTTAATGGAAGTGGATATGGATGCCGCAATGAGCAAACTCATTGGGCAACAACAAGAATCTTTCCGTACCGATTTACGTGAAGCAAAAATTCGTTATCGTGCGATTCGTGAATCAGGCAAAGATGCAGTTGAAGTTATTTTACGTGATGAAGATCAGTTAGCAGAAGCTAAAAAAATGCTGTCTGATACTCATCGTGATATGACGTTTGTTGATTCAGAAGTAAATGGTCAATTTAAGCTAGTTGCTAAGTTTACAGATCAACGTTTACAAGAGATCCGTAACTACGCAGTTGAGCAAAATATTACGATTATTCGTAACCGTGTTAACGAACTTGGTGTTGCTGAACCATTAGTTCAACGTCAAGGCGCTAGTCGTATTGTGGTTGAATTACCAGGTGTTCAAGATACCGCTCGTGCAAAAGAAATTTTAGGTGCAACAGCAACGCTTGAATTCCGTGAAGTCGATGATAAAGCGGATTTATCAGCAGCAGCTAGTGGCCGAGCACCTGCGGGCAGCGAAATTAAAGAAGATCGCGATGGTCGTCCTGTTGTTCTGAAAAAACGTATTATTCTGGGTGGAGCAAGCATTACTGATGCAAGCTCAAGCGCTGATGAATATGGTCGACCACAAGTCAACATCTCACTGGATAGTGAAGGTGGTAGTAAGATGACTGCATTTTCTCGTAAAAATATCGGCAAGCTAATGGCTACCGTATTTACAGAGTATAAAGACAGCGGTCGTCGCACACCTGAAGGTCGCGTTATTCTTGCTAAAACAGAAGAAGTGATTAACCAAGCAACCATTCAATCTGCATTGGGTCGTAGTTTCCGAATTACGGGTATCGACTCTCAGGCTGAAGCTCATAACCTTGCGTTACTACTTCGTGCTGGTGCTCTAATTGCACCTATCTCGATTGTTGAAGAGCGTACGATTGGTCCATCTATGGGTCAACAGAACATCGACATGGGTATTCAAGCATGTATCTGGGGTATGGTAGCTGTAATGCTATTCACTCTTGTTTATTACCGTGGTTTTGGTTTAGTCGCTAACTTGGCTCTTGCTGCTAACTTGGTGTTAATTATTGGCGTTATGTCAATGATCCCAGGCGCAACAATGACCTTACCTGGTATTGCAGGTATTGTCTTAACCGTTGGTATGGCCGTCGATGCAAACGTCCTTATTTTTGAACGTATTCGTGAAGAATTAAGAGACGGGCGTAATCCACAACAAGCAATCCATCAAGGTTATGCGAATGCATTTAGTACTATTGCCGATGCAAACATTACAACATTAATTACAGCAATTATTTTGTTTGCTGTTGGTACTGGTGCAATTAAAGGCTTCGCGGTAACGCTGTCTATTGGTATTTTGACTTCAATGTTTACGGCTATTGTCGGTACTCGTTGTATTATTAACTTAGTTTACGGCGGCAAGCGCGTAGACAAATTGTCGATCTAAGGGAATATTTGTCATGTTTCAAATAATGAAAGCAGAGAAAACGATCGACTTTATGCGTTGGTCTAAGCCTGCCTTTCTTTTCTCCATGCTGATGATTGTAGCCTCGCTTGCTACGCTATCAACAAAGTGGTTGAATTGGGGGTTAGATTTTACCGGTGGTACGCTAATTGAAGTGGGTTTTGAGCAGCCAGCTCAATTACAAGATATTCGTGGTGCATTAGAAGCAAAAGGCTTTGGAGATGCAACAGTACAAAACTTCGGTACTGCACGTGATGTTATTGTTCGTCTTCAACCTCGTGAAGGGATTAAAGGGGAAGAGTTAGGTAATCAAATCATTAGTGCAATTAAGGAAGGCACGGGTGATCAAGTTGAGATGCGTCGTATTGAGTTTGTTGGCCCTAATGTGGGTGATGAATTAACAGAGGCGGGTGGTTTAGCTATTCTGGTGTCTTTGTTATGTATCTTGGCTTACGTTTCTATTCGTTTCCAATGGCGTTTAGCTGCGGGTGCGGTATTAGCATTGGCCCATGATATTATCATTACGCTCGGTATCTTTTCATTCTTACAAATTGAAGTTGATTTAACGATTATCGCGGCACTACTAACGGTAGTGGGGTACTCCTTGAATGATACTATCGTTGTGTTTGACCGGATCCGTGAAAACTTCTTGAAGATGCGTAAAGGTGCTTCTGAAGAGATAATGAATGATTCAATTACCCAAACGTTGAGCCGAACATTGATTACATCAGCAACGACTTTGTTTGTGGTTATCGCATTGTTTGTTCAAGGCGGAGCAATGATTCATGGTTTTGCTTTAGCACTACTATTGGGTATTACTGTTGGTACGTATTCTTCTATCTACGTAGCTTCTGCATTGGCTCTTAAATTAGGTATTACACGTGAACACCTAATGCCAACACCTATCGATAAAGAAGGTGAGGAAGAATTTGAAGAAATGCCTTAATCGGTAATTTTAATATTCTGCTCATAAAAAATGGACCGTAATGGGTCCATTTTTTTATAGTTAAAAGTAGTATTTAAAGCTTATCTAAATCTCGTTCTATCTCTTCAATTTTACTCGCCACAACTTTTTCTAAATGGCGTAGATCGTTGAGTATTTTCTTTTTCACATCGGCAGGTGTTTCTTTTTCTGGACGTGTAATTTTATTTAACTCATCAATAATAAGAGTTAGGTTACGATTAATTTCGGTTGTTTCTTTATAACGGTGAGTACCACTATCGACTAAGACATTTTTTACTTGGCGTGGGTATTTAAACTTGACGCTTTTAGCAAATAATTCCCCTTTTTGCTTACCAAAGTAAATTTTTAATACATCTTTGTGGGCTTCTTGACGTAAAGAGTAACGTTCTATTTTTCCTGGTTCTGAAATTCCAAGGCTAACTAAGTGTGGGTACATGGTTTACTCCATTGTTATTATCTTGTTGTTTCAATCTTCATCTAAGATAAAGAGGATGACAAATAGCGTTAAACAAACTTGTGGTGTAGATCTGCTAAGTTTAAATATAGTTGTTTAAACCGCTTAATTTATTAAATTATCTACATTTTCAATGAGCGCTGCTTTTAGCTCGTCTTGTTTATCTTCATCAAGTCTTCCTCCTACGTCAGAGGTTAGAATGAAAAGATCTTCTGCACGTTCACCAATAGTGGTGATCTTTGCTGCGTGAAGATTTACACCTAAACGTGCAAAAGTTGCCCCGACGGTTGCTAGTAAACCTGGAGTATCTAATGCTACGAATTCCATCAAAGTGCGTTTCCCCGTTTTTGTTGGAAGAAATTCCATGCGAGTCTTAACGGTAAAATGCTGTAATTGACGTGGTGGACGACGAGTTTTAATGTGCGTTTCTTGAGTTTCGAGCTCCACTGCATACAGTTGATCGATTAAACGTTGCTGTCTATCTTCATCAATAGGGTCGTCATTTTGGTCAAGAACCATAAAGGTATCAACGGCATAGCCATCTTTGCTCGACATTATTTGTGCGTCATAGATAGTAATGCTTCGTCTATCAAGCTCTGCTGCAACAGTAGCAAAAAGATGCGCCTGGTCTTTGCTGTAAATGAAAATTTCAGTGCCACCGCGCGTTGCATTTTTACTGATAAGTATTAATGATTCTTCTTTATTTTTGTGCTGAAGAAGATTACTTGCATGCCATGTAATTTGCTGATGTGTGTGACGTAAAAAATAATCAGCTTTAAATCGACGCCATAAGTCTTCAACTTGCCATTGAGTAAAACCCTCGGCACGTAATTGAGCTGAAGCCATATGTTGATTGTGTCGAATACGATCACGCATATCTGGTGGATTTTCTAAACCACGGCGTAATGCTCGCTGAGTCGCATTATATAAATCCGCGATCAGTGAACGTTTCCAACTGTTCCATAGGTCTGGGTTTGTTGCACTAATATCAGCAACAGTAAGACATACTAAATAGTCTAAACGTTCTTCATCTCTAACTTGTTTTGCAAATTCAGTAATAACATCAGGGTCATAAATATCACGGCGTTGAGCGGTGACAGACATTAATAAATGGCTTTTAACTAACCAAGATACAAGGTTTGCTTCTGGTTTTGATAATCCATGATGGATACAAAATTCATAAGCATCAATAGCGCCGAGTTCTGAATGGTCACCACCGCGGCCTTTCGCTATATCATGGAAAATAGCCGCAATAATCAATAGCTCTTTTTTGTTTATTTTTGGGTACACTTCGCAACATATTGGGTGTTTTTGTCGATTTTCAGGGTTTGAAAATGTATTAATATGATTTAATAAACGCATACTGTGTTCATCAACGGTGTAGGCATGAAAAAGGTCAAACTGCATTTGGCCTACAATTTGACTCCATTGCGGCAAGTATGCAGAAAGTACACCTAATCGATGCATAACACTGAATGCTTTATGAAGTGCATTAGGGTGCTGGGTTAGGCGAATAAACTTATCTCTAGCTTCTGGAATTTCACATAAAAAGCGATTAAGCCTGCGGCGTGCGGTACGCAATTGGCGCATTGTCGGTGGGGCAACCCCTTCAATGGTTGAGTCATTTGCTATAAGTAAAAACATATCAAGGATGGTATCAGGACGAGCTTGAAATAATGCCGGTTTTCTTGCTTCAATTAAACGGCCGCGACGCTGAAAATCCTCATTAATAATAATGGCTTTTTCTTGTTCACCTTGATGGATAATGGCTTCGTCAAAAATCTTTAATAACATGCTATTAAGTTCGGCAACGCGGCGCAGTGTGCGATAAAATTCTTTCATCATACGTTCAACGCCACGATTTCCCTCACCAATAAAGCCTAAGCGTTCAGCCACTTGTGGTTGATGCCCAAAAGTAAGGCGATTGTCATAACGTTTAAGTTCAATATGTAAGGCAAAGCGAACGCGCCATAGGAATTCTTGGCATTCAAGCAATTCTCGATATTCAGCGTCCGTTAAAAAGCCAGCTTGGCTCATTTCTAAAAGAGAAGTTGCACCAAAATGACGTCGAGCAATCCAGCTTAATGTGTGGATATCTCGTAACCCTCCAGGGCTGGATTTTATGTCTGGTTCTAGGTTGTAAGTCGTATCATGATAGCGGCTATGACGCTTCTTCTGTTCATCAATTTTAGCTTGATAAAAAGCGTCACTAGGCCAGAAACTGTCAGAGTGAATACTGAGTTTTAGTTTATGAGCAAACTCTTTATCACCACAAATATAACGGGATTCTTGAAGGTTCGTTGCAACCGTTAGGTCACTTTTCCCTATTTCTATGCATTCATTTAAAGAGCGAACGCTATGGCCAACCTCTAATTTCAAATCCCAAAGTAAGGTGACAAATGCACTGACTTTTTGGCAAAAGGAATCACTCGGACTATCATTACTTAAAATTAATATATCGATATCAGATAAAGGATGAAGCTCACTACGACCATAGCCACCAACGGCAATTAATGTTGTTTTTGATAACTTTTCAAATTCAAAAAAACGCCACAACCGCGACAGTAGTTGATCAAAATAGAAAGATCGTTCAAAAACCAAATCAGAAACAGGCACGTTTTGCTGGAAAGATGTAATTTGGTGTTGAGATAAGAATGCGAGCTGTTGTTTTAATTCAGCAATTGTTAATTGTTGGTCGGATAAGGCAAGAGGAGATGTATAATTCATAGCAATCCCTGCTGATAAAAAAACAGAAGACCGAAGCCTTCTGTTTATTTCATTATTATTTGTTATTCATGTGTCTAGGAATACTTTCTTCAGCTCGAAGTGTTAGTACTTCACACCCTGTTTCAGTGACTAAAATAGTGTGCTCCCATTGAGCGGTATTTTTGCCGTCACCTGTATAAACTGTCCAACCATCATTGTCATCTTGTAGACAACCAAATTTACCTAAGTTAATCATTGGTTCGATAGTGAATGTCATACCGGCTTTTAGTACAGTACGATCATTATTCTTATAATGAACGACTTGTGGTTCTTCATGGAATTTAGAACCTATACCATGACCGCAGTAATCACGAACGATAGAGCATTTTGGTGTAGTGCCCTTGATGTACTTTTGAATAGCAGTACCAATTTCACCCAGTTTTACACCAGGTTTTACTTTTCGCATGCCTACATACAGACTTTCTTGTGCAATTAAGCATAAGCGTTTATCTGTTGAGCTAACGTCACCAATTAAAAACATCTTAGATGTATCGCCGTGGTAACCATCTTTGATTACTGTAATGTCGATATTAAGAATATCACCGTCTTTTAGTACTGCTGGTTTAGTAAAACCATTGTATTGCTCATCTTGTGTTGCCGGAATGCCGTGGCACACAATGTGATTGATTGAGGTACAAATAGATTTAGGAAAACCATGGTAGTTCAGTGGCGCAGGAATAGCACCTTGTACTTCAGTAATATGCTTGTGGCAAATTTGGTCAAGTTCTTCAGTTGTTACCCCAGCTTTTACGAAGGGTTCAATCATTTCAAGTACTTCTGCGGCTAATTGGCCGGCAACGCGCATTTTTTCAATTTCTGCAGCGCTTTTAATATTTACTGACATGGGCTTTTCTCTATCTAGAAATAAATCGTTCTGGTTAAACGATAATTGTTCTTAGTTTACCTAGGCTGTGTTTATCTTTCAATATGAAGAAGAATGAAAAATAATTCTTGTTTAAAAGGAATTCAGAATGATTTTTTTGAAAATAGTAGATTTTAACGGCGTTTTTATGGTATAAAGCGCGCCGGATTGGTTAACTATTGTTTGATGCAATGGTATGCCAAATCCAACATACTTTTATCTTAAATCACACACATATCGTCACGCAGTCTGGGGTGCTCAATTTTTTGATTATTTTAATCAATTGGTTAGGGTCGGATTATTAGCGGGATATGTGGAGGCCTAACCCCACTAACAGAGGAATTCTCAAATGGCAACTGTATCAATGCGCGATATGCTTAAAGCTGGTGTTCACTTCGGTCACCAAACTCGTTACTGGAACCCAAAAATGAAGCCATTCATCTTTGGTGCTCGTAATAAAGTTCATATCATCAACTTAGAAAAAACGGTACCAATGTTCAACGAAGCTTTAGCAGAACTTGCTAAAATCGGTAGCAAAAAAGGTAAAGTTCTTTTCGTTGGTACTAAGCGCGCTGCATCTGAAGCTGTTAAAGAAGCTGCAATCAACAGTGACCAGTACTACGTGAACAACCGTTGGTTAGGCGGCATGCTTACTAACTTTAAAACTGTTCGCCAGTCTATCAAGCGTTTAAAAGAATACGAAGTGCAAGCTCAAGACGGTACTTTCGAGCAAATCACTAAGAAAGAAGCGCTAATGCGTACGCGTAGCATGGAAAAACTAGAGAAATCTCTAGGCGGTATCAAAAACATGAACGGTCTTCCTGACGCGTTATTTGTTATCGATGCTGATCACGAGCACATTGCAGTTAAAGAAGCAAACAACCTAGGTATCCCAGTATTTGCTGTTGTTGATACTAACTCAAACCCAGATGGCGTTGACTACATTATCCCAGGTAACGATGACGCAATCCGCGCAATCCAACTTTACCTGAACGCTGCTGCTGATTCTGTAAAGTCTGGTCGTAACCAAGACGTTGCAGCTGCTGTAGCTGAAAAAGACGGTTTCGTAGAAGCTGAGTAATTTTCGACTCGTCGAATTATTATTTGCTCCTAGTGAGTCTTTTAGTTTCGTAGTAAACTAAAAATAGTTAGCAGGGGCCCAATTTGGCCCCTGATTTTTAACTTTTAAACCTATTTATATTGAGGAATTGAGAATGGCAACTGTAACTGCTGCTCTAGTTAAAGAACTTCGTGAACGTACTGCTGCTGGTATGATGGAATGTAAGAAAGCACTTGTTGAAGCTGAAGGCGACATCGAGTTAGCAATCGAAAACATGCGTAAATCTGGCGCAGCAAAAGCGGCTAAAAAAGCAGGCAACATCGCTGCTGAAGGCACAATCATCATTAAAGAAGAAGCTGGCGTAGCCGTTCTTCTTGAAGTTAACTGCCAAACTGATTTCGTAGCTAAAGATGGCGGCTTCCTAGCGTTCGCTAACGAAGTTGCAGAAGTAGCTTTAGCAGAACGTCTAAACGACATTACTGCTCTTCAAGCTAAATTTGAAGATGCTCGTATCGCTCTAGTTACTAAAATTGGCGAAAACATCAGCATCCGTCGCGTTCAACTAGTTGAAGGCGTTGCATTGGCTTCTTACCGTCACGGCGAGAAAATCGGTGTTGTTGTTGCTGGTGAAGGTGCTGCTGAAACGCTTAAGCACATCGCTATGCACGTTGCTGCTTCTAAGCCTGAATACGTTAACCCATCTGACGTACCTGCTGAAGTAGTAGAAAAAGAAAAAGCTGTTCAAGTTGAAATCGCTATGAACGAAGGCAAACCTCAAGAAATCGCTGAGAAAATGGTTATTGGCCGTATGAAGAAATTCACGGGCGAAGTTTCTCTAACAGGTCAAGCTTTCATCATGGAACCTAAGAAAACTGTTGCTGAAGTTCTTAAAGAGAACGGCGCATCAGTAACTAACTTCGTACGTTTAGAAGTTGGTGAAGGTATCGAGAAAGCTGTTGAAATGAGCTTTGCTGATGAAGTAGCAGCGGTACAAAAAGGTTAATCCTTACGTATTGTTGATAAAAAAGACCGTGGCTTTGCTGCGGTCTTTTTGTGAAAGCGAACTAAAATCGATTAAAAATGATATGAGATAATAGTTGTAACCACTTATTATTAATTTATGTAAATAAGATTAATGTTAAATGGCTACAGTTATTTCGACAACTCTTAGTGAAAAGGTAAGAACCATGACGACGAACCCGAAACCAGTATATCAGCGTATTCTATTGAAACTTAGTGGTGAAGCACTTCAAGGCGAAGAGGGTTTTGGTATTGACCCTGCAACACTTGAGCGTATGGCTCAAGAGATAAAAGAATTGATTGAACTTGGTGTTCAAGTAGGTGTTGTTATCGGTGGCGGTAATCTTTTCCGTGGTGCAGGTCTTGCTGAAGCCGGTATGAACCGTGTTGTAGGTGACCACATGGGTATGCTAGCAACGGTAATGAATGGCCTTGCTATGCGTGATGCGCTTCACCGTGCTTATGTAAATGCACGTGTAATGTCTGCTATCCCTCTAAAAGGCGTGTGTGATGATTACAATTGGGCTGACGCTATTGCTCAATTGCGTCAAGGTCGCGTAGTGATCTTTTCTGCGGGAACGGGTAACCCATTCTTTACTACCGATTCTGCTGCATGTTTACGTGGTATTGAAATTGAAGCTGACATCGTTTTAAAAGCGACAAAAGTAGATGGTGTGTTTACCGCTGATCCAGTATCTAACCCTGATGCAGAATTATATGATAAACTGGATTACAACACTGTTCTTGAAAAAGAATTAAAAGTTATGGACTTAGCTGCATTTACTCTTGCTCGTGACCACAAAATGCCAATTCGTGTATTCAATATGAATAAGCCGGGTGCATTACGTCGCGTAGTAATGGGTGAAGCTGAAGGTACTTTAATCAGCAGCGCTGAATAAGTAGTCCTGAATAAAATAACAATTAAGGTGAAGTTGTGATTAACGAAATTAAAAAAGACGCTCAAGAGCGCATGGAAAAAAGTGTAGAGTCACTGAGAAATAACCTGTTAAAAATTCGTACAGGTCGTGCACACCCAAGTCTTCTATCTGGTCTTTCTGTTGAGTATTACGGTGCAAGAACGCCGATCAATCAAGTTGCAAACATTATTGCTGAAGATTCTCGTACTCTTGCAATTACTGTTTTTGATAAAGAACTTGCAGGTCTTGTTGAAAAAGCGATCATGATGTCTGACCTTGGTTTAAACCCAATGTCTGCAGGTACGGTAATTCGTGTACCACTTCCACCATTAACAGAAGAGCGTCGTAAAGACCTTGTTAAGATTGTTCGTGGTGAAGCTGAAGGCGCTCGTGTTGCTGTTCGTAACATCCGTCGTGATGCTAATGGCGATCTAAAAGGTCTTCTTAAAGACAAAGAAATATCAGAAGATGATGATCGTAGAGCACAAGATGAGATTCAAAAACTGACAGATGCAGCAGTTAAGAGTGTTGATGACGTGCTTTCAGTTAAAGAAAAAGAGTTAATGGAAGTATAATTTACTTTTATTACTCATTGTTCAGGCTGATTTTTTTATTAATTTAATGATATGATATCAGCTGTGAACACGATAAGAAGCGCTATGTGTAGACATTAGCGCTTTTATTTTTAAGGGAGTTATATGGCCAGTCAAACTAACAGCGAGTTTTTATCATTTGAAGTACTGCCAAAACATATTGCGGTAATTATGGATGGTAATGGACGTTGGGCGAAAGCTCAGGGAAAACCTCGTGTATTTGGTCATAAAGCCGGTGTTGATGCGGTGAGAAAAACCATATCAGCAGCGAGTAAATTAAATATTAAAGCGATTACGCTTTTTGCTTTTAGTAGTGAAAACTGGCGCCGTCCCGAAGAAGAAGTTAGCGTTCTTATGGAGTTGTTTATCACGGTACTTTCTCGTGAGGTAAAACGTCTTCATAAAAATAATATTCAGTTACGTGTGATAGGTGATACTTCTCAGTTTAGCGCTCGTCTTCAAAAGAAAATTGTGGATGCGGAAGCATTAACCTGTGAAAATTCAGGTTTAGTGTTAAATGTTGCTGCAAATTATGGCGGCAAGTGGGATATTACTCAAGCTGTAAAACGACTTGCTTATCAAGTCGAACAAGGTAACTTACAGGCAAATGAAATTGACGAAGAAGCGATTGCTTCTAAGCTAACAATGTCAGATTTGCCTGATGTGGATTTGATGATAAGAACCAGTGGAGAATGCCGTATTAGCAACTTTATGTTGTGGCAAATGGCCTATGCTGAGTTCTATTTCACTGACCAATATTGGCCTGATTTTAATGAACAAAGCTTAGCTGATGCTGTTGCTTGGTTTGTAAGTCGAGAAAGACGATTTGGTTGTACGGGTGAGCAAATCCAAGCTCTAATGAACGAAAAGGATCGATAAAGTTTGAAACAGCGCATTATTACTGCTCTTATCTTAGCACCTCTAGTTATTGCCGGCATTTTCATGTTGCCAATGCAAGGTTTCTTAATTGCGATCACAGCAATTACTCTGGTTGGATTTTGGGAGTGGACTCAGTTTACTGAATCAAAATCACGTTACGTTGCTTTAATCCCTTCTGTAGCAGCCCTTGCTGCCTCTTTATTTTTACTTCCAACATCAACACTTGAATTGATGATTCCAAGTGATGGGCACCAAGCGATATTATTGATTGGTACTGTTTGGTGGTTAGTTGCATCAGGACTCGTTCTTACGTTTCCAAGCAGTAAGAAATTATGGCAAAACAATCTACTTTTAAAACACCTTTTTGGTTGGCTAACCATGATCCCATTTTTGTGGAGTATTTTACTATTACGAGCTGACAGTTATGTAATTGATAGCTTCTACGGTGCAAAATTAGTGTTGTTGGTTTGTTTATTGGTATGGGCTGCAGATAGTGGTGCTTACTTTGCGGGCAAAACTTTTGGTAAGCGTAAAATGTCACCAGCCGTAAGTCCAAATAAAACGATTGAAGGATTAATCGGTGGCGTAATTACCGCCATTATTGTCGGTTGGATTGGCGCAAGTGCATTTGATATCCGTTTTGACAGTACCGCTGCTATGCTAGGTATTTTTATTGCTACCATTATTATTTCTGTTCTGGGTGATCTTGTTGAAAGTATGTTCAAACGAGCATCTGGTATAAAAGACAGTGGAACAATCATTCCTGGTCATGGTGGTATTTTAGATCGTATTGATAGCTTAACTGCTGCATTCCCAGTGTTTGCTTTCTTGTACTTTCTGTAGTTAGTTTCTCTTCTATTTTGAAGAACTAAATCAACTTAATTTATACGGTAGATATTATAATCTACCGTTTTTCTATTCAATTTTCATTGTGGTCATTCATTATGCGCAAGTTAACCATTTTAGGTGCTACAGGCTCTATTGGTAGTAGTACACTTTCAGTCGCAAAACAAAATGCTGATAAATTTGATGTTGTTGCATTAGGTGCAGGAAGCAACGTTGAAAAAATGCTGGAGCTTTGTTGTGAATGGCAACCCAAATATGTGGCTATGGCAAGTGCAGACGCAGCAAATACATTGATCGGCAAACTTAAAGAACACCGTCTTAATGTTGAAGTCTTTTCTGGTGAAGAAGGACTTTGTCATATTGCTCAGCTTGATGAAATTGATACCGTAATGGCCGCAATTGTTGGTGCTGCTGGTTTATTACCAACGATGTCAGCAGTAAAAGCAGGAAAACGCATATTACTTGCGAATAAAGAAGCCTTAGTTATGTCTGGGCAGTTATTCATCGATGCCGTCGAAAAGTATGGGGCAGAATTACTTCCCGTCGACAGTGAACATAATGCCATATTTCAATGTCTTCCTGAACGTATTCAAACTAATTTAGGTCGTTGTGATTTAGATGCTAATGGTATTAGCTCTATTTTATTGACCGGTTCAGGTGGCCCATTTCGTTATACAAATATTTCAGAATTAGAGTCAGTTACTCCTGAAATGGCGATAGCGCACCCTAATTGGTCAATGGGGCCGAAGATCTCTGTTGATTCAGCAACAATGATGAACAAAGGGTTGGAGTATATTGAAGCTCGCTGGTTGTTTAACGCAAGTAAAGAACAATTGAAAGTTGTGATTCACCCACAATCTGTAATTCACTCTATGGTTCAGTACAAAGATGGTTCAGTCTTAGCGCAAATGGGGCTTCCTGATATGAGAACGCCTATCGCCTGTACTATGTCCTACCCTAAGCGAGTGAATGCAGGAGTGGAGCCGCTAGACTTTACCAAAATTGGTGAGTTTAGTTTTATCGCCCCTGATTTTTCCCGCTACCCATGTTTAAAATTAGCCATTGATGCTTGTTATTTAGGTCAACATGCAACAACAGGACTAAATGCCGCGAATGAACAATCGGTCGCTGCTTTTTTGAACGGACAGATTAAATTTACTGACATAGCTCGAATTAATGAGTTGGTTTTGGACAAAGTATGCGCAAACTTCCAAAACCTTGAGCTAGATAGCTTGGAAAGCCTGATTGACCTAGATAGAATGGCCCGTCATTATGCCGATGAGGCAATTAAAAAGGTTTAACTATGTCAGAACTTCTATGGAATTTAGCATCATTCATCATTGCATTGGGCATTCTTGTTGCCGTACATGAATACGGACACTTTTGGGTTGCACGCCGTTGTGGTGTAATTGTTGAAAAGTTTTCTATTGGTTTTGGTAAAGCGCTTTGGAGTAAAAAAGGCAAAGACGGCACTGAATACAGTATTTCCATGATCCCTCTTGGTGGTTATGTGAAAATGCTTGATGAGCGTGTTGACGATGTGCCTGAAGAGTTAAAAAAGCATGCATTTAATAATCGTCCTCTATGGCAGAGGAGCGCTATTGTTGCTGCGGGTCCAATCGCGAACTTTATTTTTGCCGTAATTGCATGCTGGCTTGCTTTTATGATCGGAGTAACAGCACTTAAGCCTGTTGTCGGTCATATTGAAAATAATTCTATCTTTTCTCAAGCAGGAATTGAATCTGGAGTGGAACTAAAAGCCATTTCAGGAATCAAAACTTCCGATTGGGAATCGGTAAACATGGCAATTGTTTCTCATATTGGTGATGAATCAATGACGGTAACCTACAGCGATAAAAATAATATTGGTGTAGATATTACTAAAAATCTTGATTTATCAGAGTGGGCATTTGACCCAGAAAAAGATTCACCGATGGTGTCATTAGGTTTTTTACCTTATCGTCCTAAATTGACGCTTAATATAGCGAATGTTAGTGCGAACAGCGCCGCCGAAAAATCAGGTTTACGTGCTGGAGATAGCTTAGCTTCGGTTAATGGAATTAAATTAACGGAATGGCAAGATATGGTGAATGCCATTCAAGCCAATCCAAATAAAACGATTGAACTAACCGTTCTTCGTGATGGTGTTGAAACTACGTTGGCATTAACGCCAGATAGTAAAGAAAATGCGAAAGGCAATGTGATCGGCTTTGCTGGTGTTTCACCAGTATTTGAGCAATGGCCTGAAGGCTATCGTTATGAAAAACAGTACGGCCCAATCATTGCGCTTGGAAAAGCGATTGAAAAAACAGGCAGTATTATTGATTTAACATTAACCATGACAAAAAAATTGTTCACGGGTGATGTTGCTTTAAACAACTTAAGTGGCCCAATCTCCATAGCAAAAGGAGCAGGGACAACCGCTGAGTATGGTTTAGTATCATTTTTAGGATTTTTAGCTTTAATTAGTGTTAATTTAGGTATTATTAATCTATTGCCTCTTCCGGTACTGGATGGCGGACATTTACTCTTTTTTGCTATTGAAGGCATTACACGTAAACCCGTATCGGAAAGAGTTCAGGAAATTGGTTATAAAGTAGGTACAGCAATGATCATGTCATTAATGGCTGTCGCTTTATTTAACGACTTTATGCGCCTTTAAGTAGTAGCAAGGGAATTATAAAACGTATTATGGCGATGAAAAAATTGTTGATTGCTACATTGCTCTTTAGCAGTGTAGCAGCGCAGAGCGCAGAAACTTTTGTGGTTGATGACATACGCTTTGAGGGATTACAGCGTGTAGCATTAGGTGCTGCATTACTTAAAACACCAGTTCGAGTTGGCGATTCAATGAGCCAGCAAGATGTATCACAAGTCATTCAAGCACTATTTGCTTCTGGTAACTTTGAAGATGTCAAAGTATACCGTGATGGTAATGCCTTACTGATCAAGGTTACGGAACGTCCAACGATTGCAAATATCTCTTTTTCTGGTAACAAAGCCATTAAAGAAGAGCAGATGCAGCAGAATTTAGAAGCCTCTTCTATTCGAGTTGGTGAAGCATTAGATCGAACAACATTAAGTAATATTGAAAAGGGCTTAGAAGACTTTTATTACAGTGTTGGTAAGTACAATGCAACTGTTCATGCCGTGGTGACGCCATTGCCTCGAAATCGTGCCGATCTTAAGTTTGTATTTACTGAAGGTGTGTCGGCTAAAATCCAGCAAATTAACTTTATTGGGAATGAAGTCTTTACTGATGAGCAGCTCCTCAGTCGCTTTAATCTTAATGTAGATATTGCATGGTGGAACTTTTTAGCGGATGAAAAATATCAAAAGCAAGTGCTTGCTGGTGATATAGAAGCCCTACGTTCATATTATCTTGACCGCGGTTATTTGAAATTCCAAGTCGACTCTACACAAGTTTCTATCTCTCCAGATAAGAAAGGGGTTTATATCGCCTTAACAGTGGATGAAGGCGCGGCTTACACGGTGAGTGGTGTTAAATTCCAAGGCGAATTGATCGGTAAAGAAGACGAGTTTAAAAAACTAGTTCCTTTTGAAGATGGTGAGGTTTACAACGGTTCTGCGGTTACTCGCTTAGAAGAGAATGTTAAGCGAATTTTAGGTGAAGCCGGTTATGCTTACCCTCAAGTTCGTACCATGCCAGAATTTGATGATGAAAACCAAACGGTATCATTAGTTATCAATGTAGAAGCTGGTAACCGTATTTACGTCCGTGATATCAAATTTGTGGGTAATACATCAACAAAAGATGAAGTATTGCGTCGTGAAATGCGTCAAATGGAAAGTGCTTGGTTAAACTCTAAATCGATTGAAACGGGTAAAAATCGTCTTAACCGTCTGGGGTTCTTTGAAACGGTTGATGTACAAACAGTGCGAGTTCCGGGTTCTGATGACCAAGTTGATCTGGTGTATTCAGTAAAAGAAGCAAACTCAGGCAGTGTTAACTTCGGTGTCGGTTATGGTACTGAATCAGGCGTGAGCTTCCAAGTCGGTCTGCAGCAAGATAACTTCGTTGGTTCTGGTAACCGCGTTGGTATCAATGCAATGATGAACGATTATCAAAAGAACATTAGCTTAGATTATCGTGATCCGTACTGGAACCTTGATGGTGTCAGTCTTGGTGGTAAGGTTTTCTATAATGAGTTTGAAGCGTCTGATGCGGGTATTGTCGATTATACCAACCAAAGTTATGGTGCCAGCCTAACGTGGGGCTTTCCGTTTGATGAGTTAAATTACTTCGAAATTGGTGTGGGATATACTCATAACAAAATCTCTAATCTAGAAGGGTATGTTCAAATTGATCAATATCTGACTTCTGTAGGTGATGCTTATGACGAAGGCGCTCAGCAATTAATAGTAAGCGACTTTGATGTGACGTTATCTTGGACTCGTAATAACTTGAACAAGGGTTACTTCCCGACAGCGGGTAACTATCAACGTGCGTCATATAAAATAACAACGCCGAATTCAGATTCACAGTTCTTTAAAGCACAATATGAAGTTCGCCAATATTTCCCATTAACGAAAAAGCATGAGTTTGCGCTATTGATGCGTGGTAAAGCTGGTTATGGTAATGGTTATGGTCAAACTGAAGGTAATGACAACCTGTATCCATTCTATGAGAACTTTTATGCAGGTGGCTTTACTACGTTGCGTGGCTTTGGTTCAAACTCTGCGGGCCCTAAAGCCGTTTATGCTCAAGGCTCAAATGGCGGTATAGGCAACAATACGTCTTATGCTGCAACAGATGACTCTGTTGGTGGTAATGCTACCGCGCTTGCGAGTATTGAGTTGATCGTCCCTACGCCATTTGCTAGTGAAGAAACACAAAGCCAAATTAGAACGAGTGTGTTCTTTGATATGGCGAGTGTTTGGGATACTGAGTTTGATTATAAAGAGCCAAAAGCAGGAATGGATGGAGCGCAGTATTATTATGATTACTCTGATCCGTCGAACTTTAGGTCGTCATATGGTGCAGCCTTGCAATGGATGTCTCCAATGGGACCTCTTGTATTCTCAGTTGCGAAACCCGTGAAAATTTATGAAGGTGATGACGAAGAATTCTTTAGTTTCACCATCGGTCGAACTTTCTAAGCATTGATAGCTCTAATAGAAAAGTGTTAATGTAAACTGGTTCAATTTAGCTCGATAATAATTAATTAAGGATATGATTTTGAAAAAGTTAGTAAAAGTAGCCGCTTTAGGCACAGTATTGTTAAGTGGTTCTTTTTTTGCTAATGCAGCAGAAGCCGCAACCAAAATTGGTTATGTAAATATGGCTCAGATCGTTCAGCAAATGCCGCAACGTGAAGCAATTTCAGAAAAGCTTCGTGCTGAATTTAAAGATCGCATTGATGAACTACGCAGTTTAGAGTCAAAGATTAAAGATAAAGTAGAAACGATTAAGCGTGATGGTGAACTTCTTGGTAATTCAGGTAAAACGAAGCTTGAGCGTGAAATCGCTTCTCTTCAATCTGATTACAAATTAAAAGCACAAGCATTAGATGAAGATAACCGTCGTCGTCAAGGTGAAGAGCGTCAGAAGTTGATCATGCAAGTTCAACAAACAGTAGAAAAAGTAGCAAATAAAGAAGGCTACGATATGGTTGTTGATGCACAAACATTACTTTGGGCAAAACCAGAAGACAACCTATCAGAACAAGTGATTAAAGCAATTAAATAAGGTTGAAGATGACTCGTATTACGCTTGCTGAATTGGCAAAAAAACTAGGTGCAACAGTCCACGGAAATGGTGATGTTGTTGTTCATTCTATCGCTTCGATGAGTAAAGCAAGTGAGGGAGATATTACTTTTCTTTCTGATGCTAAATATCGTAAGCAATTGGCTGGTTGCCAAGCATCAGCGGTGATTGTAAAGGAGGCAGAGGTTGAGTTCTGCCAATCTAATGCATTAATAATGCGAGACCCATATTTAGGCTTTGCGTTAGCAGCTCAAGCTTTAGATACGACACCAGCGCCAGCAAAAGATATTGCGCCATCAGCATTCATTGCTGATGATGCAATTATTGGTGAGGGTGTTGCTATCGGTCATCATGCAGTTATCGAATCAAAAGCGGTGATTGCAGATGGAGCAATTATTGGCTCTGGCTGTTTTATTGGTCAAGAAGCCAAAATTGGTAAAAATACTAAATTATGGGCAAACGTTTCTGTTTATCATCGAGTAGAAATTGGTGAGTCTTGCTTAATTCAATCAGGTACTGTTATTGGTTCTGATGGCTTTGGCTACGCAAATGACCGTGGTACATGGGTTAAAATCCCACAACTGGGTACTGTAATTATTGGCGATAATGTTGAGATTGGTGCTAATACGGCAATCGACCGTGGAGCTATTGATAATACCGTTATTGAAAGTAATGTAATTATTGATAACCAAATTCAAATTGCACATAACGTACAAGTCGGATCTGGTTCTGCTATGGCCGGTGGTACAATTGTCGCTGGCAGTACTAAAATTGGTAAGCACTGTATTATCGGTGGTGGTTCAGTGATTAATGGCCATATTGAAATTACGGATGGTGTTACCATTACAGGTATGGGAATGGTGATGAGAGGCATCAGCGAAAAAGGCATGTACTCATCAGGTATTCCACTGCAAACGAATAAAGAATGGCGTAAAACTGCGACTCGAGTTCATAAAATTGATGAAATGAATAAGCGACTAAAAGCAGTTGAAAAAAAGCTTGTTGATTAACTCTAGTTTTTACACATTCTAATTAATAACAATAGGTCTGCATTTTGCAGACCTTTGTCTATCTATTATTACTCGATTTGAGCTACACTATTACTCAGATACGATATTGTTTTATAGGAATATTATTTTGACTCGTGAAAATAAAACACTCAACATTACAGAAATCCAAGAGTTATTACCCCATCGTTACCCATTCCTATTGGTTGACCGAGTAACGGATTTCGAAGAAGAAAAATACTTGCACGCGATCAAGAATGTGTCTGTAAATGAGCCTCAATTTACTGGTCACTTCCCAAAAATGCCAATTTTCCCTGGTGTATTGATTCTTGAAGCAATGGCTCAAGCAACTGGTTTACTTGCATTTAAATCATTTGGTGCCCCTGCTGAGAATGAGCTTTACTATTTTGCTAGTATTGATAAGGCTAAATTCCGTAAGCCAGTCGTTCCTGGCGATCAACTAATTATCGAAGTTGAATTTATTAAAGACCGCCGAGGTATTGCATTATTTAATGGTGTAGCAAAAGTTGACGGTGCTGTAGTGTGTTCTGCTGAACTTAAGTGTGCAAGACGAGAGTTTTAATTATGATTCATGAAACTGCTAAAATTCATCCATCAGCTGTAATTGAAGGAAACGTAACCATTGGAGCTAATGTTTCCGTTGGTCCGTTTACTTATATTACTGGCAATGTGTCGATCGGTGACGGTACGGAAGTTATGTCGCACGTAGTCATCAAAGGTGATACGACAATAGGCAAAGATAACCGTATTTTTCCATTTTCAATCATTGGTGAAGAAAACCAAGATAAAAAATATGGTGGAGAAATTACTACTGTTGTTGTTGGTGATCGTAATGTGATTCGTGAAAGTGTTCAAATCCATCGTGGTACGACACAAGATAAAGCAACAACAGTGATTGGCGATGATAATCTACTGTGTGTGAATGCGCATATTGCTCATGATGTGATTGTTGGTAATCATACTCATATAGGTAACAATGCTATTTTAGGTGGCCATGTAACTGTGGGTGATTACGCTGGTGTTATGGCGTTATCAGCGATTCATCCTTTCTGTTCTATTGGCGCATACGCTTACGTCGGTGGTTGTTCTGCTGTCGTTCAAGATGTATTACCTTATGTTCTTGCCCAAGGTAACCATGCTTCACCTTTTGGTTTGAATTTAGTTGGCTTAAAGCGTAATGGATTTGAAAAAGCAGAAATACGCGGGTTGCAGAAAGCTTATAAAGAAATTTATCGTTTAGGTAAAACACTTGATGAAGCAAAACTTGTATTAGTTGAAATGGCAGAAGAGTTTACCTCAATAACGCCAATGCTAGATATGCTAAATAACTCAGAGCGTGGCATCATCCGTTAATGATTATCTTCATATAATTGAGAACATGATGTGTATAGAAAAAGATCGCTCTATTTGCGGTCTTTTTTTGCTTTAAGCAGAAATGAAAAATTAGGTATAAATATGGCACAAGTAAATAAACCATTACGAATAGGTATTGTCGCTGGTGAACTTTCTGGTGATACGCTAGGAGAAGGTTTTATCAAATCAGTAAAAGCACAATATCCTGATGCTGAATTTGTTGGGATTGGTGGGCCAAAAATGATAGCTCAAGGTTGTGAGTCATTATTTGATATGGAAGAACTAGCCGTAATGGGATTAGTGGAAGTATTGGGTCGTTTACCTCGCTTACTGAAAGTTAAAGCTGAGTTAGTGCGTTTTTTTACTCAAAATCCACCTGATGTGTTTATTGGTATTGATGCACCTGATTTTAATTTACGTTTAGAAAAAACGCTAAAAGAGAAAGGCATTAAAACGGTTCATTATGTTAGTCCATCGGTATGGGCCTGGCGTCCAAAGCGTATATTTAAAATTGATGCGGCCACTGATCTTGTTTTAGCATTCTTACCGTTTGAAAAAGCATTCTATGATAAATACAATGTTGCTTGTGAATTTATTGGTCATACGCTAGCGGATGCTATTCCTATGGAAAGCGATAAATCTTCTGCTCGTAAATTGTTAGGTTTAAAGCAAGATCGTAAATGGTTAGCCGTTTTACCAGGTAGCCGTGGCGGAGAAGTTGCATTAATTGCTAAGCCATTTATTGAAACTTGTCAGCGTGTACATAAGCAATATCCTGAAATGGGTTTTGTGGTTGCAGCTGTGAACGAAAAACGCAAAGAACAATTTGAAACTATTTGGAAAGACATTGCTCCCGAATTAGAATTTACCATTATTCAAGATACCGCTCGAAATGTAATGACAGCCGCTGATGCTGTATTATTAGCCTCTGGGACTGTAGCGCTTGAATGTATGCTAATTAAAAGGCCCATGGTAGTTGGCTATCAAGTAAATAAATTAACAGGATGGATTGCTCAAAAGCTTTCTATTACTGAATTTGTTTCTCTGCCTAATGTCTTGGCAGGGAAAGAATTAGTACAAGAATTTATTCAAGAAGAGTGTCACCCTGATTTTCTTTATCCGGCAATGGAAAAAGTCTTGAGCCAAGATAACAGTAAATTAATTGAAAAATTTACTGAAATGCATCAGTGGATCCAAAAGGATGCGGACAAGCAAGCCGCTAATGCCGTCTTACGTCTAATTAATAAAGAAACAGTAGAATAACGTTATGACAAAAAAAACAGACTCAAAAGAATTACCACCATTTGAATACCCTCAAGGTTATCAGCTTTTTGCAGGGGTTGATGAAGTTGGACGTGGACCATTAGTTGGTGCTGTTGTGACGGCTGCCGTTATTTTAGACCCTAATAATCCAATCGAAGGATTAACGGATTCTAAAAAACTGACGGATAAAAAACGTGATTTATTGTTTCCAGAAATCCAAGAAAAAGCATTAGCATGGTCACTAGGCCGCTGTGAAGCACATGAAATTGATGAATTGAATATCTTACAAGCTACGATGGTTGCAATGCAAAGAGCCATTGCAGGGTTGCCGATTACACCAGATTTTGCCTTAATTGATGGCAATAAAGTTCCTGATTTACCAATGGATAGTTTGGCGGTTGTTAAAGGTGATTTACGAGTTCAAGAGATCAGTGCTGCATCTATTATTGCAAAAGTAACTCGGGATAGAGAAATGGAAGTTCTAGATAAAGAATTTCCTCAATTTGGTTTTGCGAAGCATAAAGGTTACCCAACCAAGGCACATTTTGCTGCCATTGAAGAGCATGGTGTGATATCTGAGCATCGCCGTAGCTTTAAACCCGTGAAACGTGTGTTAGGAATAGAGTAATGTCTGACCCTAAATTTGTACACCTTAGAGTTCATAGTGATTTTTCGCTTGTTGATGGCCTTTCTAAAGTCCCACCATTAGTTAAGAAAGTTGCTGAGATGAACATGCCAGCCATGGGTTTAACTGATTTCACTAACTTATGTGGTTTGGTTAAGTATTATTTTGCAGCCCATGGCGCAGGTGTTAAACCGATTATTGGTGCAGATTTTACGGTTCAGTCAAAAGAATTTGGTAATGAGCTGTTTAACCTAACGGTCTTAGCAAAAAATAATGAAGGGTATAAAAACCTAACACTATTAATATCAAAAGCATACCTACGCGGTCACGTTCAACATACTCCTGTCATGGATAAAGAGTGGTTGATAGAGCATAAAGAAGGTTTAATTCTTCTTTCTGGTGGTAAGAATGGTGATGTAGGTAAAGCGCTGCTGAAAGGCAATAAAGAACTTGCTGATGAATGCGTTGAGTTTTATCAAACCTACTTTCCAGACCACTATTATCTTGAGTTAACTCGAACTGGTCGTACTGACGAAGAAAGCTACCTTCACTTTGCTGTAGAGCTCGCTGAAAAAGAAGGGTTGCCCGTTGTTGCAACCAATGATGTTCGCTTTATTAAAGCAGACGATTTTGATGCGCATGAGATTCGTGTAGCGATTCATGACGGCTTTACTCTCGTCGATCCTCGTCGACCAAGGCTTTATAGTGAACAGCAGTATTTACGCTCAGAAGAAGAGATGTGCGAACTTTTTGCTGACATTCCAGAAGCGTTAGAAAATAGTGTAGAGATAGCTAAACGTTGTAATGTAACTGTTCGCTTGGGTGAATACTTTCTTCCCAACTTCCCAACGGAAGGGATGAAAATTGAAGATTTCCTTGTAAAGAAATCTCAAGAAGGATTAGAAAGACGTTTAGCCTTTTTATTTCCAGATGAAAATATACGCCTAGAGCGTCGACCTGAATACGATGAACGTTTACAAATCGAACTCGACGTTATTAACCAAATGGGGTTCCCCGGTTATTTCTTGATCGTAATGGAATTTATCCAATGGTCAAAAGATAACTTAATTCCTGTTGGGCCTGGTCGAGGGTCAGGTGCGGGCTCACTTGTAGCTTATGCATTAGATATTACCGATCTTGATCCTCTCGAATATGACTTGTTATTTGAACGATTCTTGAATCCTGAACGTGTATCGATGCCCGATTTCGATATTGATTTCTGTATGGATAAGCGTGATCAAGTAATAGACCACGTTGCTGAAATGTATGGTCGTGATGCCGTATCTCAAATCATCACCTTTGGTACAATGGCAGCAAAAGCAGTAATTCGAGATGTAGGCCGTGTTCTTGGTCATCCTTATGGTTTTGTTGATCGTCTTTCAAAACTAATCCCGCCAGATCCTGGAATGACATTAGCAAAAGCATTTGATGCAGAGCCTCAACTTCCTGAACTGTATAATGGTGATGAAGAAGTTAAAGCCTTGATCGACATGTGCCGTATTTTGGAAGGCTGTACCCGAAATGCAGGTAAGCATGCGGGTGGTGTTGTTATTTCACCAACGACAATTACTGATTTCTCTCCTTTATATTGTGATGCGGATGGCAACTTCCCTGTAACTCAATTTGACAAAAATGACGTTGAAACGGCAGGTCTAGTTAAGTTTGATTTCTTGGGTTTAAGAACCTTAACTATTATTGATTGGGCTCTAGGCTTAATTAATCCTAAATTAGAAAAGCAAGGCAAAAAAGCGATACGAATAGAATCCATTCCTTTGAATGATCCTGCTGCGTTTAAACTGTTACAAAATTCAGAAACTACGGCGGTCTTCCAATTAGAATCGCGTGGAATGAAGGATTTGATCAAGCGATTACAACCAGATAGTTTTGAAGACATTATCGCATTGGTTGCACTTTTCCGCCCAGGCCCTCTGCAGTCAGGGATGGTGGATAACTTCATTGACCGTAAACATGGTCGTGAAGACGTGTCTTATCCTGATGTGAATTGGCAGCATGAGTCATTAAAGGAAACGCTAGAGCCAACGTACGGCATTATTTTATATCAAGAACAAGTAATGCAAATTGCACAGATCTTAGCCGGTTATACGCTGGGTGGCGCCGATATGCTTCGTCGTGCAATGGGTAAGAAAAAACCCGAAGAAATGGCAAAACAACGTGGTACTTTTAAAGATGGTGCCATTGCTAATGGGGTAGATGGCGAGTTGTCGATGAAAATCTTCGACTTGGTAGAAAAGTTTGCAGGGTATGGTTTTAACAAATCTCACTCAGCCGCTTATGCTTTAGTGTCTTACCAAACGTTATGGTTGAAAACGCATTACCCTGCCGAATTTATGGCGGCGGTAATGACCGCAGATATGGATAACACTGATAAGATCATCGGTCTTGTTGATGAATGTTTCCGTATGAAGCTAAAAGTGCTTCCACCAGATGTTAATGCTGGTTTATATCGTTTCAATGTCGATGAAGATGGCGCTATCGTTTATGGTATTGGTGCGATCAAAGGGGTTGGTGAGGCGCCTATTGAAAATATCATCGAGGCTCGTAATAAAGGCGGGCATTTCCGTGATTTATTTGATTTTTGCTCTCGAATTGACACAAAAAAAACCAATAAGCGTGTTGTGGAAAAACTGATCCGCTCTGGCGCATTAGATAGATTAGGCCCACACCGTGCCGCTCTGATGGCATCATTAGATGATGCAATGAAAGCGGCAGGGCAGCATCATCAAGCGGAATCATTTGGTCAGTCAGATATGTTTGGGGTATTAACTCAAGCCCCAGAAGAAGTAGAGCAAGCGTACACACACGTTCCAAGATGGCCAGAGAAAGTATGGCTTGAAGGAGAGAGGGAGACATTAGGTCTTTATTTAACCGGTCACCCCGTTAATGCGTATATTAAAGAGTTATCTCGATATACGACGTGGCGCTTGAATGATGCTCACGTAACTAGACGTGATCAAACCGTAACAGTTGCAGGTTTAGTTATTGCTGCTAGAGTAATGACCACAAAACGAGGCAGCCGTATCGGTTTAATGACATTGGATGACAGATCGGGCCGAATGGAGGTCATGTTATTCTCAGATGCGCTTGATCGATATGCAGATTTACTAGAAACTGACAAAATAGTGCTGGTTTCTGGACAGGTCAGCTTTGATGATTTCAATGGGGGGCTTAAAATGTCTGCCCGTGAAGTGATGTCATTGGGAGATGCACGAGAAAAATACGCTCGTGGATTATCAGTGTCTATTACGGAAGCACAAATAAACAATCAATTTTTTGAGCGCTTTAGTCAAATACTAGAGCCGAATCGGGCAGGGACTGTTCCGGTAAATGTCTATTATCAGCGAGCGAATGCTCGTGTTAAGTTGGTCTTAGGGACAGAGTGGCGAGTGACGCCAACAGACCAACTAATGGATGATTTGAAATCGTTGCTTGGCGAACAGCAAGTCGAGCTTGAGTTTAACTAGAATAAGTAAGGCTGCTAATTTGAGCGGCCTTGAACTAATAAGGATTCTTTAATGAGCCTAAATTTTCTTGAATTTGAAAAACCAATTGCAGAACTAGAAGCTAAAATTGAAGCGCTGCGTGATATTTCTCGCCGTGGTGGAGATAATACGCTCGATCTAGAAAAAGAAATTAAGCAATTAGAAGATAAATGTTTAGAGCTTAAAAAGAAAACATTTAGTAACTTAGGTGCGTGGGAAGTAGCACAACTTGCTCGTCATCCTGAGCGTCCATATGTACTAGACTACATCGAACATATGTTTACTGAGTTTGATGAATTAGCGGGCGATCGAGCTTTTGCTGATGATAAAGCGTTAGTGGGCGGTATGGCACGTTTAGATGGTCGTCCTGTGATGATTATTGGTCATCAAAAAGGGCGTGGTACAAAAGAAAAAGTATTACGTAACTTTGGGATGCCAAAGCCTGAAGGTTACCGTAAAGCAAAACGTTTAATGCAAATGGCTGAGCGTTTTAAAATGCCAATCATTACTTTCATTGATACAGCAGGTGCTTACCCAGGTGTTGGTGCGGAAGAGCGTGGTCAATCTGAAGCGATAGCAACGAACCTAAAAATCATGTCAGAGCTAAGCGTTCCTGTGATTTGTAATGTTGTTGGTGAAGGTGGTTCTGGTGGTGCATTGGCTATCGGCGTAGGTGACTATGTCAACATGCTTCAGTATTCTACTTATTCAGTAATTTCCCCAGAAGGTTGTGCATCAATCCTATGGCGTGATTCAGATAAAGCACCGCAAGCGGCTGAAGCGATGGGTCTTGTTGCTCCTCGCTTAAAAGAACTAGAGCTGATTGATACGATTATTGATGAGCCACTAGGTGGCGCACATCGTAATCATAAAGTTACGGCTGAAAACATTAAGGCTCGTTTGATTGAACAATTGAATGAACTTGAAGGTTTTGATGAAGAAGCACTGCTTGATCGTCGTTACCAACGTTTAATGAATTACGGTTACTGCTGATAATTTGTGTTAGATAGAGTAAAGTGAAAGCGAGCCAGAGTGCTCGCTTTTTTATTATCTGGATATATTGTTTATGCTTTATTCTCAATTCTCATCTCAATTAGATTCTTATCCTGTATCTAAGCCACATCTTATTGTCGCCTTAAGTGGTGGTATTGATTCTATGGTTCTACTTCGCCTTGCTTCTATCTACGCAAAAGAAAGAGGTTTTGAATGCATTGCTGTTCATGTGAATCACGGATTAAGTCAGCATGCATTTGATTGGGAAGAAGTGTGCCAAGTTCATTGTAATTCTTTATCAGTTGAGCTCTATATTGAGCGAGTACAGCTTACTGTTAGTGCTCAAGATAGCTTAGAAGAAGTCGCAAGAAAGGCTCGTTATCACGCATTAGAAAAGCATATGCAAATGAATAGTTTATTGTTAACCGGTCAGCATCAAGATGATCAGGTTGAAACTTTTTTTCTTGCATTAAAAAGAGGAAGTGGTCCTACGGGATTGTCTTCAATGCCGGCGGTAGCGCTCTTGCAAAAAGGTTATAAATGTCGTCCATTATTAGCCATGTCTCGAGCTAATATTGAGTTGTATGCTAAAGAGAACAGATTAAAATGGGTCGAAGATGAAAGTAATAAAGACACTCGGTTTGATCGAAATTTTTTACGTCACGATATCGTTCCTCATCTAACTGATCGTTGGCCAAGTTTTGCTTCTTCTGTTTCTCGTAGTGCTCAATTATGTGCAGAGCAAGAGATTTTGTTGACCGAATTACTGCAGCCAAAATTAATTGAATTTCAAGACAGTTATAGTGGAATAGCCATTTCACAATTAAATAGCGAATCAGAATTAGCTCGAAATATGTTATTACGCTTGTGGTTAAAGCAGTTCTCAATGCCTTTACCAAGTCAGGCTCAGCTAAAAATATTATGGACGGAGGTTGCAAAAGCAAAAGCGGATGCGAACCCTTCGTTGATGTTAGGTTTAATACAATTAAGACGCTTTCAAGATCGCTTATATTGTTTGCCTGTATATCAAGATCTGTCTTCTTGGAAGGGGGTGTTGAATTACACCGTAAATCTGCCTGATAACCTAGGAATGCTTACGTTGGGAGATAACAATAGGAATAGTCATCAAAGTGTAGGTGAGTCTACCTTGTTGCTAAGAGCTCCTTTAGAGAATGAAATAGTTGAAGTGCACTTTAATGTACAAGGGTTATCCCCTCATCCTGAAACCCGCGAACACAGCCGTAAAATGAAAAAACTGTATCAAGAATATGGGATCCCAAGTTGGCAGAGATCGCGACTACCTCTGATTTTTTATAATGGAGAGCTTGCAGCGGTTGCTGGGTTATTTGTATGTAAAGCATTTTCAGGTGAAGAGTGTGAGCTGATCTGGAAGAAATCAGACTAGAAATAGACTTTCAGTACGAACTTGTCAAAATGATAAAAAATATAAATGGAGCAATGGAATGAAAAAAATAATTGGGTTAGCAGTTATCGCATTAATGGTCTCAGCACCGACATTGGCAGCGGGTGATGCGGCTGCAGGGAAGGCTAAATCACTTATTTGTGCCTCTTGTCATGGCGCTGATGGCATTGCGGTTATTCCGGGATATCCTAATTTGAAAGGGCAGAATGCTCAATATATCGAATCGTCATTAAAAGCGTATAAAAACAAAGAACGTAATGGGGGTAATGCAGCAGTAATGCAGCCGATGGCTTCGATGTTAAATGATACCGACATAGCTAATTTAGCAGCTTATTATTCAACAATGAAATAACCATAAATTAAGTAATGCGATTCCTAGGTTGTATGTTCGCTTTAGCTCAAGGATAATAGAATAATAATTAATACGAATGTTAAAGGACTAATATGAAAAAGATTGAAGCGATCATTAAACCATTCAAGCTTGATGATGTGCGTGAAAGCCTTGCTGATGTTGGTATCACTGGCATGACAGTATCAGAAGTCAAAGGGTTTGGTCGTCAAAAAGGGCACACAGAACTGTACCGCGGTGCAGAATACATGGTCGATTTTTTACCGAAAGTAAAACTTGAAATTGTAGTTACTGACGATGTTGTAGATCAGTGTGTTGATGCCATTATTGAAACGGCTCAAACGGGTAAAATTGGTGATGGTAAAATATTTATCTCTGATGTTACTCGAGTCATTCGTATTCGTACCGGTGAAGAAGATGAAGACGCAATTTAATGCCCACATAAACATGAGTATCTGCTAATCTAGTTAGCATTATATTACTTATTTAAGGAAGGAGTGATGATTCACTCCTTTTTTTGTTTATGAAAAAGAAAACGCTATTTTTATCTGGTTCAGCTTTATTCGTTGGGTTAGTTCTTGCCGCTAAATCAATGGTATTTACCGTTCCTGTGGGGCCTGAATTTATTGAGCTTTCTAAAGTGGCATCTAATGATTCATTGACCTACCAATCTGGTTGTAGCCAATTTAAAACGTCAGATCCAATCGATCGTAATGGTCAACTGAATGTCTTAGTTTGGAATATTTATAAGCAACAAAAAGACGATTGGGAGGCAGCATTAAATACACTAACAGCCTCTTCTGATTTGGTTCTATTGCAAGAAGCCAGTTTAACGCCTGAATTAAAACAATTTGTAGTGGATAAATCGTATTCTGCTGAGCTAGTGCGAGCTTTTGATGTATTTGATACGAGTGCTGGGGTCTTAACGTTAGCAAAAGCATCTGCAGAAAAAGTGTGCGCTCATACTGCGATTGAACCGTGGTTACGTTTACCTAAATCAGCGCTTCTTTCTGAATATCCTTTATCAAATGGAGAAACGTTAATAGTCGTTAATATTCATGCTATTAATTTTACGTTAGGAACTGAGGATTATAAAAATCAAATTGAAGCGTTATCAACAGAAGTTAAGTCACATGACGGTCCTGTGATTATCGCGGGTGATTTTAATTCATGGAGTGAAGATAGGCTTACGACATTACAACAAGAAGTGAAGCAGTTAGATTTAAAAGAAGTCGTGTTTACGCCAGATGATCGTATGCGTTTTATTACAGGTTTACCATTAGACCATATTTTTTATCGTGGCTTAGAAACAAAAGAAGCGCACTCAATTAAGAGTAACGCTTCTGATCATAATCCATTGCAAGTTAGCTTTACCCTGAAAACGCAGTAATAAAGCCCCAGAGTGCAAAGCAAGCAACCCAAGGAAGGATTGCAATGATGAGAGCTTTTGAGCGATCTAAATCTGTCCACGCACCTAATGCGGCATAACTTAAAACGATATACCAAGGCATAAGCAGTGGGAAAGAACTCGCATAAGCTGACCAATGATCAGTCATTGGCAGTTTGATTAAACCATTTAAGCTGTTTAAATCGGCAGCGTAAGGCATGATGTTAGCGTGATTAAGTAGCAGGCTAGCATAACTTGCAATATCCCCTATTAATGCAGGAAACATTATGACAGTGCTACCAGCAACCCATTTGAAGTAACCGTGCTGGTATTGGCTCTGCTTGGTTGCAAGCTTAAA
Source organism: Aliivibrio sp. 1S128 (assembly GCF_001691065.1). Classification (NCBI taxonomy): domain Bacteria; kingdom Pseudomonadati; phylum Pseudomonadota; class Gammaproteobacteria; order Vibrionales; family Vibrionaceae; genus Aliivibrio; species Aliivibrio sp. 1S128. The sequence goes on from NZ_MAJV01000014.1 coordinate 89,236, forward strand.
CCATAATGCTAATAACAAAATAGTTGCTGTTCGGCCCATCACATCATTAATTACTTCACCGGCTAATAAAATTTCTTTAGTTAGCCATTCACCTTGAACTTGTCCGCCAACACTTTCTATTTGTGCGATTAAGGTAGTGGTAACCCATTCAAAATTGACGAGGTCAAAATAGGTTCCCCAAAATATGAATGGTGCGAAGATCAATAAAACATAAGGCAGCCAAGCCCATTTGCCATGTTCATATAATGCAGCAAAGCAATCGGCTGGAGAGAGAAAAATATCGACCAATAAAATTAATGGATTTGAAGAAGGTGTCATACGTTTACCTTAGTAACATCAACGTAAAGTTTTAATTTTTGTCCTGGCTTAATATAAGAGCCACGTTCGATGTTATTCCATTTCATAATATCTGTCACAGAGACACTGAATTTCTGTGCGATAGAACTTAGGTTGTCCCCTTGTCTGATTTGATAATGTACAGTTCGGATGATTGCGCCATCAGAACTGTTCTTCCAAATCACCAAGTTTTGACCAACGCGTAAAGAATCTTTTGGAGCCATTCCATTCCATTTTGCTAGATCTCGGTATGAAATCGAGTTGTCACGGGCAATGCTCCAGAGGCTTTCGCCGTCTTTAACTTTATGAGCTAGCTTGTATTTCCCTTTAGCTTTAGCTTGAGTCTTTTTTAAACGTTGTGGAGCACTTAACGCATACGTTTTATTACCTTGAGAAGCCGTTGGGATTAATAAATACTGCCCAACACGAATGCTCGAACCATTAATATCATTCGTTTGCTCGATGATCTTAGTTGTCGTGTTGTGTTTTACTGCTAATTGGCTAATGGTGTCACCAGGTTGTACTTTGTAGCGTACGACCTTCATGGTTTTATCACCATTTTTCTTTAGATTAGCATTAAATTGCGCTACGTTTTCTATAGGGAGTAATAGGTGGTAAGGGCCATCTGGAGACGTTGCCCATTGATTATAGGCTGGGTTATAGCCTTGTAGTTCAGTGATTGAAATCCCCGCAAACTCAGCCGCAATAGCAAGATCGAGTTGTTGTTTAGGGTCTACCATTTCAAGAACCGGTTTATTAGGGATCGGTGGAAGTTCTACACCGTATTTTTCATGATTTTTTATGATATCAGCAAGAGCAAGTAATTTAGGAACGTAACCACTGGTTTCTTCTGGTAAATCTAATGAAAAGAAATCGGTTGGCTTACCTAGCTTTCTATTCTTAGTCATGGCTCTTGATACTCGACCAGCGCCGCTGTTGTAAGATGCAATTGAATTTTGCCAGTCACCATCGAAGCGGCTATCAAAATATTCCATATAATCTAAAGCTGCGTTTGTTGCGGCTGGGACATCACGACGACCGTCATACCACCAATTTCGCTCTAATTTAAAGCGATCAGCAGTACCTGGAACGAATTGCCAGAGGCCAGCTGCACTGCCATGCGAATAAGCAAATGGGTCAAACGCACTTTCTACAACAGGGAGAAGCACTAATTCCATTGGTAAACCGCGTTTTTCTATTTCAACGGTAATCATATATAGAAAAGGCTGTGCTCGTTTGGCGACTGTGCGCAAGTGACTCGGATGCTTGATATACCAGTTGCGATAATAATCGACTGATTTATGATCTGGAATTGGCATTTCTAATTGCATTGCAATACGTTGCCAAACGTCTTCTTGTTCTTGTGGAGTCAGTGGTGGCTGCTCAACAGGTTCTATTTTAGAAGGCGTGGTGTCTGTTTTTGAAGGAGTCGTTACTATTGTTTCTGTCTGAGCTTGCTCTGGAGGAGGTGCGGTTTGGCAGCCTGCTAATAGCGCTAATCCAATCCAATGGAATTTCAGTTTCATTGTGTATTGCCTTCAGTTTGCTATGCCAATATCGCATAATGATATTGGCATTCATATTTTTTATTTGGTAAGGGATAATACGTTGCAACCACAGATCAAACAAGTTTCCTATTTAAAACTCATCTTTCCATCGTCTTAATGCGGTAAAGGTCTCAAGCTCGGTACTATTGACTACTTTATTTGCGACGGATTTTTTCACATTGGCTTCATTTGTTCGTAGAAATGGGTTAATTAATTTTTCACGCTGTAATGTGGATGGGATGGTTGATTTACCATTAGCTCTAAGACGCAATACTTTTTCTCTATATTGTTGTAAATAGTCGTTGTCGGGTTCGACAGCTAAAGCAAAAGCTAGATTTGATGCGGTATATTCATGGGCACAATACACTTCAGTTTCATCAGGTAGGGCGGCAATTTTTTGTAGTGAGTTGAACATTTGCTCGGCTGTGCCTTCAAATAACCGGCCGCAACCTGCAGAAAATAATGCATCACCGCAGAAAAGTTTTTCGTCTCCCACATAAGCAATATGGCCTCTAGTATGACCTTCAACACCAAGAACCATAAATTGTTCATCGAATAATTCAACAAAATCGCCATCATTTACTGGGTGAGTTAATGTTGGAATGGGTTCATTTTCTGGGCCAACCACATTAACATTAGGGAACTGTCGCACAAGTTCAGGTACCCCCCCAATATGGTCATTGTGGTGGTGAGTTATTAAAATCGCATCTAAAATAAAATTATGCGCTTTAATGCACTCTAAAACGGGTGTCGCATCACCGGGATCAACAACAACACAATGATTGTCATTGTTGTGAATTAACCAAATGTAATTATCATTAAATGCAGGTATGCTTTTTATTGATAGCATTAACCTTTCTCCAAATTTTGTAGCGTAAATAGGTAACGATATTGATTAAGCCAGCACTGCTTGATAAAAAAATTGTAAAACCGCATTCATGGTCTGATATCCCTCACGGAGAGTGGATAGGAGAGCTGATTCAATCACGTCTGGATGAATGGTGCCCTAAACTTTTTGGTTACCATATGCTTAAAATTGGTGGACTCAGTGCTGAACTAGATAGTCGCTTTTGTAACATTAAACACCAAGTTAACTTAGATAACAAAAGTTCGTTAAGAAATATTACGTCTGAATTGCCGAAATTGCCTTTTTTAGAAAAAAGTATCGATGCTTGTATACTTGCGCATCAGCTCGACTATTCATCCGATCCACACCAGCTATTAAGAGAAGTCGATAGAGTTCTAATTAATGATGGCTATGTTATCTTGACGGGGTTTAATCCAATGAGCGCAATAGGCTTAGCGAGTTTATTTCCGTGGAGGAAAAACAATCTACCGTGGAGTGGTCGAATGTTTACGCCGCACAGAATTAAAGATTGGCTTGGCGTATTAAATTTTGAGGTGGTCTATAGTGATTGCTTTGCACTAGCGCCTTTAACTCGTTATAGAACAGTATGGACATGGTTTGAAAATTTGGGTGGAGAGTCAGTAAAGCCGATTAGTGGGATTTATTTTATAGTGGCAAGAAAAAGGACTTACCCATTAAGGCCTATAAAGTCGGCATGGAAAAAGAAGCCGAAATTGGCTCCTATTTCAGTGGCACAGACCCATCAAGGTAAAACTGAGTCAAAATAACACTTTTTCATAAAACTAGCCGGGATAACCCGTATCATCTTGAGTCGGGTTTTCAGCTGCCGTTCTTGCTAATTCATCACACATTTCATTTTCACGATGACCAGCGTGGCCTTTTACCCAGCGCCAATCAACAGTGTGTCGTTCAGCCTCTGCGTCAAGTTGTTTCCAAAGATCGGCATTTACTACGGGCTTTTTATCTGCTTTTTTCCAGCCTCGTTTTTTCCAGCCATGGATCCATTGAGTAATTCCTTGGCGAACATATTGGCTGTCTGTCGTTAGCACCACAGAGCATGGTTCTTTTAAGTTACGCAGTGCTACCACTGCTGCAAGCATTTCCATGCGATTATTGGTGGTTTGATTAAACCCTTCTGAAAAGGTTTTTTCTGTGCCTTTATAGCGCATTACAATACCGTAACCACCAGGACCAGGGTTTCCTAAACAAGAACCATCTGTGAAAATTTCAACCTGCTTCATTATCTCTGTTATCATTAGAAGAATTTAGAAATAGTCTGACACAAATGAGCCTATGAATACTAGCGACAATTCCCCTAATCGAATTATTGTTCTCGATACAGAAACCACCGGTATGAACTTTTCTGGCGGGCCTGTTTATGAAGGTCACCGTATTGTTGAAATTGGTGCGGTTGAGATTATCAACCGAAAATTAACCGGTAATCACTTTCATGTGTACATCAAACCTGATCGACTTATTGATCTAGAAGCGATTGATGTTCATGGTATTACTGATGAGTTTCTGTATGACAAACCCGAATATAAAGAGATTCATGATGAGTTTTTAGCCTTTATTAAAGGGGCAGAGCTAGTTGCTCATAATGCCCCCTTTGATGTTGGCTTTATGGATTATGAATTCAGTAAAGTTAATAAGCTTATCGGCACAACGGATCAGTATTGTAAAATTACAGATACCTTGGCGATGGCCAAGAAAATATTTCCGGGTAAGCGGAATAACCTAGATATTTTATGTGAACGTTATGGCATAGATAATTCACATCGAACACTTCATGGCGCTTTACTCGATGCTGAGATTTTGGCCGATGTTTATCTGTTAATGACAGGTGGTCAAACAAGTTTAAGTTTTAATGCTGGAAATCAAACCGATTCTTCGGAAGAAAGTATTAAAAGATTGAATTCAGGAAGAAAAGGATTAAAGGTTTTACGTGCTACGGCCGATGAAATAGAAGCGCATGAAAAGCGTTTGGATATAGTTGGTGATGCCTGTTTGTGGCGTAGTTAGGAGTGTAGTATGTGGCGGTTATTGATGATTGTGTTGTTTGTCCCAATGCTTTCTTGGGCAAAGAGCACAGAAATGTCGTGGTTGGATAACCGTTTTCGTGTCGATCCTACAATTAAACAAGTATCGTTCTTGGTTTATAGAGAAAAAACATCACAAGCCGTAACCTTGGTTCGCCCTGATGGCACTAAATATTATGCTTGGGAACATCCTGAAAATGTTGCTTGGTATGAAGAAAATGGTATGGATATTATTTCGATAGAAAATCCTATGCCGGGACCTTGGCAAGCGATAGGTAAAATTACGCCTCAAAATAAGGTGAAGATTTTATCTAACCTGACATTGAATGTTGATTCTTTACCAACGAAATTGTATCAATCTGAAAGTTTGAAATTCACAGCTCGTTTATTACAAGATGGTAAGCCTCTAGTATTAAGAGATTTTTTGAATCGCATTAAATTAAATGTCACGTTTACTCCTTATTTAGCGAATGAAAAAAATTTAGTTAAAGAAGCTCGTCCATTAGCAGAGGTACTCGGTACTTTTGAAGATAATGGAGAGGGTCTTGATGAAATTGCTGCTGATGGCGTTTTTACTGTTAATTTACCAATAAATGTTAAACCGGGTAAATATTGGGTTCGGATCCAATCTCGTAATGGTGTGTTTTTAAGAACGGTAGAACAAGATGTATTAGTTTATCCTTCGCCAATTCGAGCTAGTTTTACTCAAGGTCGTAACGAAAATCAAAGCCATTCAATGAGCATTGATACTGAAGCTGGGACAATAAAGACAGGTTCACTCGCGGCTCATATAGAGCAGGTTAACCCAGATAAAATAACCTCAGTGACTCAAGCACAATCAGATCATGATGACGAAAAATTGTATTTTGACTTACCAAATAGTTATATACCGGGTAAAAATACCTGGACTGGTTGGATTTATGCCACAGATATGGCGACTGACCGTCCTCTAAAGTTTTTTCTGGGTAAACACAGTTATGGCGTGACTGAGCCGATTGATTTAAAAGCCGTTTATGAAGCAAGAATTAAAGCAGAAGTAGCACAGCGTAGAATTGAAGAGCAAGAGAAAGTAGAAGAAGAACGAGCAGATGCTCGTAAATGGTTCTGGATTTATGTTGCTGTTGGTAATCTATTAATTATTATTCTTATTTTTGCAGGGATCTTTGGTTGGAAAAAGATAAAGGCAGTTAAAGCACAAAAAGCAGCATCGCCTAAATCAGAAAAACTATCAATGCCACCACCTCCTAAAGTTTAATTTAAGTCTTTAATTGTTGAGTGAATTAACAATAAATCGCATTTATGTGGTTTATTGTTGTTAAATCTTAAATTTATTACGTTATTTATATAGGTAACGATTGCTTTTTTTATAAAGTTTGTATTTTATTTTTGTATTAAATATACTCTCGTCAATTATTGATAGGGGACTATTTTGGATAAGTATAGACTGGCGTTAGAAGAAACGTTTAACGATCTACTAATGAATAATAAAAAAGTGACCCTAAGTCACTTGATTGGTGGTGACTTACTAGGTGTTGATAATAACAGCATTGATTATCTATCCATCGAAGAGATTATTTACTTAAAGTTAGTGATACACTTAAATAAATCATTTCCCTAATCGCTTAAATTAAAAAAGGCCAGAGCAAATGCTCTGGCCTTTTTTATGGTGATTTAAATAATTCCTAAGCTATTTTACTGTGTTCAAAGTTATTCGTTTGCGGCTTTACGATAAGCTCACTTGGGTCGAAGTCCTCTACATTGATGGTCGCTAGTCGACTTTTCTCTGCTTTACGAAGTAGTAGAGCTTCTTTATCTGAAATGATATTTAGCTCTAAGCCAACTTTTGCAACACGATCTAATTGCATGAAGGGTAGACGTTGTTTTGATTCTTTACATACTCGGTCATAAATTGGCTCAGCAGTTAAGATATCAATTAACGCTTCTTCCATTTTTCCTACTGGATTAAATCGACTTGCTTCTAAGAACAACCCGCGACCAATTCGACTACGTGCACCTGATGGCTCTTGAAGGATACGAGCCAGTTTATGATCAAGTTTATCACTTGGGCGCTGGCGACGAAGTCCTGTTGGTAATAGAATTAATCGCATAGCACCTGCTACAAATCTATTTGGGAAATTTGACAATAGTCCGTCAATCGCTTGCTCTGCTTGATGCAGTGAATCTTGAACACTCCAATGAACTAACGCTAAATCTTCTTTTTGACGGCCTTCATCATCAAAACGTTTTAGAACCGATGTAGTTAAGTAAAGTTGACTTAAAATATCACCAAGACGCGCTGACATACGTTCGCGACGCTTTAAGCTACCACCCAATACAGCCATTGAAATATCAGACAATAAAGCTAAATTTGTACTGTAACGGTTTACTTGTTGGTAATAACGCTTTGTCTCATCATTAAATGGAGTTTTAGAACCGCGACCATCAGATAAACCAAACCATAAACTACGAACAAAGTTACTGATACCAAAGCCAATGTGACCAAAGACGGCCGCATCAAATTTATCAAGAGACGCTTGTTTATCTTCTAAGTAAGCCGCATCCATCTCTTCAAGAACATAAGGGTGACAACGAATAGCCCCTTGACCATAAATGATCATTGAACGAGTCAGTATGTTTGCCCCTTCAACAGTAATAGCAATCGGTGATCCTTGGTAACTACGCGCTAAGAAGTTTGAGCTACCTAAACAAATCCCTTTACCACCAGCGATGTCCATGCCATCAATAGCAATACGTTGTGCTCGGTGAGTACAGTGATATTTTACAATAGCTGAGATAACTGATGGTTTCTCACCTTGTACAATACCGGCAACCGTTAGTGCACTTGCTGCATCCATCATATAAGCATTACCTGCCATACGCGCTAATGGCTCTTCGATCCCTTCCATTTTACCAATGGGTAATTTGAATTGGCGACGAATTCGAGCATAAGCACCCGTAGCAAGCGCTGCGGTTTTTGCACCACCCGTTGCGTTAGATGGCAAGGTGATACCTCGACCCACTGACAGACACTCAACTAGCATACGCCAACCGTGACCGGCCATTTTTTCGCCGCCGATGATGTAATCAAGTGGAACAAATAAATCGTCACCTTGTGTTGGACCATTTTGAAATGGCACATTCATAGGGAAGTGGCGGCGTCCAATCTTAACGCCTTCTAAGTTTGTTGGAATAAGAGCACAAGTAATACCGAGGTTTTTCTTATCGCCTAATAAACCATCAGGATCTTGTAGTTTAAACGCCAAGCCTAAAACGGTAGCGACAGGGGCTAAGGTAATGTAACGTTTATTCCAAGTAAGACGCATACCAAGAACTTCTTTTCCTTCCCACATGCCTTTTGTGACGATACCAAAGTCAGGAATTGACCCAGCATCTGAACCAGCTTCTGGGCTTGTTAACGCAAAGCATGGGATCTCTTTACCTTCAGCTAAGCGAGGTAAGTAATGATTTTTTTGGTCTTCAGTGCCGTAATGTTGAAGAAGTTCACCAGGGCCTAATGAGTTAGGAACCCCTACGGTAATAGAAAGCACGCCAGAAACACTGGTTAGTTTTTGTAGAACAGAAGATTGTGCGTAAGCTGAGAATTCTAAACCACCGTATTTTTTCTTAATGATCATGGCAAAGAATTTATTATCTTTTAGGTATTGCCATACTTCTGGTGGCAAATCAGCAAGCTCATGAGTGACTTCATAATCATTGATCATTCGGCACACTTCGTTTACTGGGCCATCCATGAATGCTTGTTCTTCATCCGATAACGTATTTTTAGGAATATTATGAAGGAACTTCCAATCAGGATTTCCTTTAAACAGCTCAGCTTCCCACCAAACCGTACCGGCTTCAATTGCATCTTTTTCTGTTTTTGACATTTCAGGCATGACGCCTTTGAACATTTCTAATGCCTTATTACTGAAAATAGACTGACGAATTGAAGGGATGTTTAATGGCACTGCAATCACTAAGAAGACAGCCCATGTAATAGGACCAGCATAACCTAATCCTGAACTCACAGCTAAGATAGCCGCAGTGACAAGAGTGGCAGTACGTAGAGATTGTCGATGATAACTTAATGCAGCAAGTGCAATTAATGTTGTTAAAAGTGTCAGGGCCATGTAATTCTCCTTTTTCGGCGCTGCTCTGTTTGTAGAAACAGAGGGTATTACGAGACTCGGTCGTAACATTATTGTGTGATGCTATTCTGATAAGAGGTCTAACCAGTTAAGGTAATTGTAGTCTCTATGTTAACAAAAAGTAAATAACGTTAATGGTTAAAAAGTGATCCAGCTTGAGTAATTAATAAACAAATTTTATTTTTAAGTGAGTAACTTCTAATTTTTCTGGCTATTAATTGAGATATTTATGCTGTGTATAGAAGAAATATAGAGCGGATCTCTTTTAAAGATTTGGTGGTATAGGTACACTGAGATTAGCCCCTAATAGGGAAAATAATAAATAGAGAGAATCTTATGTCTTATCAAGATCTGATCCGTTCTGAATTAACAGAAGCCGCTCAAGTACTGAATGACTTTTTAGCTGACGATAAAAACCTTGCTCAAATCGAATTAGCGGCAAAAACCATTGCAGACTCTTTCAAGCAAGGCGGTAAAGTATTGTCTTGTGGTAACGGTGGTTCACATTGTGATGCAATGCATTTTGCTGAAGAATTAACAGGCCGTTATCGTGAAAATCGCCCGGGCTACCCAGGTATTGCGATTTCTGATCCTAGCCATTTATCGTGTGTGAGTAATGACTTTGGTTATGACCATGTATTTTCTCGTTACACTCAAGCGGTTGGCTCAAAAGGTGATGTATTATTTGGCTTATCGACGTCTGGTAATTCAGGTAATATTTTAAAAGCGATTGAAGCGGCAAAAGAAAAAGGCATGAAAACCATTGCTCTAACAGGTAAAGATGGTGGAAAAATGGCAGGTCTTGCTGATGTAGAGATCCGAGTTCCTCATTTTGGTTATGCTGATCGTATTCAAGAAATCCACATTAAAATCATCCATATTGTTATTCAATTAATTGAAAAAGAAATGGAAAAATAATTCATTATGCTGACCAATCTTAAAACCTCTGTGAATTAAGGTTGGTCAGGTTGCGAATAAAGGAGTAACGCAAGAATGTGTGAATTACTCGGAATGAGTGCCAATGTACCAACCGATATTTGCTTTAGTTTTAAAGGGTTGGTTCAGCGTGGCGGCAATACTGGCCCACATCGTGATGGTTGGGGGATTACTTTTTATGAAGGGAAAGGATTTCGTACATTTAAAGACCCAAAGCCGAGCTGCCACTCAAAAATAGCTAAACTTGTTCAAGATTATCCGATTAAGAGCAAAGCGGTAATTAGTCATATTCGCCAAGCAAACCGCGGTGAAGTGAATCTTGAAAATACCCATCCGTTTACGCGTGAATTGTGGGGGAGATATTGGACGTTTGCTCATAATGGTCAATTAACTAAATTTGATGAATTATCAACAGGGCGCTTTCGACCTGTTGGAGAGACAGACAGTGAACGTGCATTTTGTTGGTTATTAAATCAATTAGAAGATAAATATCCAGAGCCGCCTCAAGATATGATGTTAATGTTTGAGTTTGTGTCTGAATGTTGTGATCAGTTAAGAGAGTTAGGTGTCTTTAATATGTTATTGAGCGATGGTGAGTACGTTATGACTTACTGTTCGAACAATTTACATTGGATCACAAGGCGTGCGCCCTTTGGTCAAGCTTCATTAATTGATGAGGATGTTACAATTGATTTTCACAAAGAAACGACATTGAATGATGTTGTTTCAGTGATCGTGACACGGCCATTAACGGATAATGAAGAGTGGCGTAAAATGAAAGTTGGTGAGTATGCTCTATTTCATTTTGGTGAATTAACCGCAGGTAATCATGATACGGTGCCTGAAATGGCTCCACCGCCATCAGAATGCTCAATTAATTCATAAGCGATATGTATGAAAAATGCCCATCAATATCATATTGATGGGCATTTTTATTATTCAGTTTCTAATCCTGATAGGCCTAAGGCATCACCATCAAGTATGGCTTTTCCATCCTGCATGATTAATCGCTCTTCAACTAACCAATTTGCTACCATTGGATAAATAACATGCTCTTGAGCTTGGACTCGTGATGCGACGTCTTCAGCGTTATCGTCTTCAAAAATAGGCACTTTAGCTTGAAGGATCACTGGGCCCCCATCTAATTCAGGGGTTACGAAATGGACACTTGTTCCGTGTTCCTTATCACCGGAATCAATAGCACGTTGATGAGTATGTAATCCAGTGTATTTTGGTAGAAGAGAAGGGTGGATATTCAGCATTTTACCTTGGTACCGAAGTACAAAATATTCACTTAAGATACGCATAAAGCCAGCAAGGATGATGACGTCAGGTTTGTGAAGATCAATCAGTGTTGCTAATGCGCTATCATACTGCTCACGGTTCTCATATCCAGCAGCACTTAGGCAATGAACATTAATTCCAGCATTGAGTGCTCTGTGTAATCCGTAAGCGTCACTTTTATTTGAAATGACCGCAGAAATACGAGCGTTAGGGATCTTGTTACCACAAGCGTCAATAAAAGCTTGTAGGTTACTGCCACTGCCTGAAACTAATACAACAATATTTTTCATCATAACCGTCTTATTCTTTAAGTAATGAGAACTATTCGAACATAAATAATAGATATAAAAAAGGTGATCGAATAAGTGATCACCTTTCTCTTTATGCTTTATGAGCTAGCTCAAAGTTTATATAACCCGATTAACGGATCTCAACTTGTTCTTCGCCTTGCTTTGCAGTTGCAACCTCACCGATAACCCAAGCGTTTTCGCCTTCAGCATTCAGTAGAGCAACCGCTTGATCAGCTTGATCTTTTGGAAGAGCAATAATAAGACCTACACCACAGTTAAAGGTACGGTACATTTCGTATGTATCAACGTTTCCTTTTTCTTGTAGCCAATTAAAGATAGCAGGCCATTCCCAGCTCTTACCATCAACAACTGCTTTTGTGCCTTCAGGCAGTACGCGAGGAATATTTTCCCAGAAACCACCACCAGTAATATGAGAGATAGCATGAATATCATGCTCTGCTATCATTTTTAAGGCTGATTTAATGTAGATTTTTGTTGGTTCAATTAAATGGTCAGCAATGGTTCTACCATTTAATTCCTCATTAAGATCCGCGTTTGATACTTCAAGAATTTTGCGAATTAGTGAATAACCATTTGAGTGCGGACCACTAGAACCTACAGCGATTAGAGCATCACCTGCCGCGACTTTTGTGCCATCGATGATGTCTTCTTTTTCAACAACACCCACACAGAAGCCTGCAACATCGTAATCTTCACCTTCATACATGCCTGGCATTTCAGCAGTTTCACCACCGATTAGCGCACAACCTGCTTGAATACAGCCTTCACCGATCCCTGTTACTACTTCAGCAGCAACATCAATATCAAGTTTCCCAGTTGCATAATAATCAAGGAAGAACAGAGGTTCTCCACCTTGAACAATAAGGTCATTAACACACATAGCAACTAAATCGATACCAATGGTATCGTGCTTATTTAGGTCAAGAGCTAAACGTAACTTAGTACCAACGCCATCAGTACCAGAAACTAAAACAGGTTGTTTGTATTTAGTAGGAAGTTCACATAACGCACCAAAACCACCAATGCCACCCATTACTTCTGGGCGACGAGTACGTTTTACTACGCCTTTAATTCGATCAACAAGTGCATTACCAGCATCAATGTCTACACCAGCATCTTTGTAGCTAAGAGAAGTTTTGTTGTCGCTCACGGAGGTGTCCTCGCCATAGGTTGGATTTCAAAAATCCGCGCCATTCTAACAGCACAATGTAAAAAGGGAAACGTTTGCGTAAGAGTTTTTGCATAAATTTTGTAATAAAAAATAATAAATTCGGTAAACAACTTCTAGTGCAGTAATTTATTTTATGATAACGCCATTTTTCAATGGAAAAATATGTATAATTAGAAGGTTTGATTAATGTATTTGGAGTCAGAAATGAAAGTTGTTGAAGTAAAACACCCGCTAATAAAACATAAAATTGGTTTAATGCGCGAAGGCGATATCAGCACTAAGCGTTTTCGTGAATTAGCAACTGAAGTAGGTAGCTTGCTTACTTATGAAGCAACATCAGATTTTGAGACAGAAAAAGTAACTATCAATGGCTGGAATGGCCCTGTTGAAGTTGACCAAATTAAAGGTAAAAAAGTAACGGTAGTGCCAATCTTACGTGCAGGTCTTGGCATGATGGATGGCGTTCTTGAACACATCCCAAGTGCGCGTATCAGTGTTGTTGGTATTTACCGTGATGAAGAAACGTTAGAGCCAGTACCTTACTTTAACAAGTTAGCGTCTAACATCGATGAGCGTATTGCTTTAGTTGTTGATCCAATGCTAGCGACTGGCGGTTCTATGATCGCAACGCTTGATCTTTTAAAAGAGAAAGGCTGTAAGAACTTTAAAATTCTTGTTCTTGTTGCTGCTCCTGAAGGCATTGCGGCATTAGAAAAAGCGCATCCAGATGTTGAGCTTTATACTGCGGCTATCGATGAGAAATTGAATGATAAAGGTTACATCATTCCAGGCCTTGGCGATGCTGGTGATAAGATCTTCGGTACTAAGTAATAGGCACCATTGAGTCATTATATTTACTGAATGCTTTAAGCATTAAAAAAGGATTGATGGGTAACCATCAATCCTTTTTATTTGCCCTAGACCCTAGACCCTAGATTTATTTATCATCTTCCATCTGTGTATTATCGACAACATGGTTTTCACCTAAGTCATCAGGAAGAATTAAATTAAGGGCAATAGCCACGATCCCACAAAGACTCACGCCTTGTAAATTAAAATCGCCAATACCCACAGCCATACCACCAATACCAAATACTAGGGTAACGCCAACAATGGTTAAGTTACGTGCTTTATGTAAATCAACTTGGTTTTTAATCAGAGTATTCAGTCCAATCGTCGCGATTGAACCAAACAGTAAGATCATAATGCCCCCCATTACAGGGACAGGAATAGTTTGTAATATTGCGCCTAATTTACCCACAAGAGCCAAAACAATCGCACAGACGGCAGCCCATGTCATGATTACAGGGTTAAACGCTTTGGTTAGCATTACAGCACCAGTGACTTCACTGTAAGTTGTGTTTGGTGGCGCGCCAATAAGAGAAGCAGCCATGGTGGCAATACCATCACCCGTAATGGTGCGATGTAAGCCTGGCTTTTTAAGGTAATCTTTTCCGGTTACGTTTGAAATCGCTAGCATGTCACCCACGTGCTCAACCGCTGGTGCAATTGCCACCGGGATCATAAATAGAATGGCGTTAATATTAAACTCAGGATAAGTGAAATTAGGCAGAGCAAACCAAGCGGCTTGATATACCGGAGTAAAATCGACAATACCAAACATTAGACTTAATGAATAACCAACAATAATGCCAGAAAGGATAGGTAATAATTTAAAGAAACCTTTAGAAAAAACACTGATACCAATCGTAGTAAATAATGAAGCGCCAGCAATCCAAAATGCGATTTGTCCGTCAACTAACTGATAAGCGCCATCGCCCGTTTTTCCTAACGCCATATTAACCGCTGTTGGCGCTAAGCCTAGGCCGATCACCATAATGACAGGGCCAACAACAACAGGAGGCAGTAATTTATGAATAAAAGCGACGCCTCTAACTTTAATCACAGCGCCTAATGCAACATACACTAACCCTGCGACCATTAGTCCGCCCATGGTAGCTGGAATACCCCATGTTTGAGTTCCGTAGATAATTGGAGCAATAAAAGCGAAAGAAGAAGCGAGGAAGATAGGAACAGAGCGACGAGTAACTAATTGAAAGAGAAGGGTACCAACGCCAGCACCAAATAGAGCAACATTAGGATCTAAGCCAGTTAGGAGGGGAACAAGAACGAGTGCACCAAATGCAACGAACAACATTTGAAAGCCTTGGAACAAATTGTATAACATTTCCATTTCCAGTAATGAATTTGAGGGATTCTATCACTATTTAATTAATAAATATCTTGATTTAGCTCGTGAAAAAATAAAACTTTTTAAGAAAGTATCACTCTAATAGTTTGAAAGTTAGATCTGAGTCAATTCGAATCCTTGCTGAATAATGGGATAGCCCTTATTATCGCGGTAAATTATAAAAGTAATTATAGGTTGTTTGATGTTACGTATCTTGTGTTTATTAATGTGTATGATTGCGGGGCCAGTTTTTGCTCAGCAACAAACGGATCTTTATCATACTGAAGTGCAATTAACTGATGCTGAAAAAGCAGAAAGCTTGGCCAAAGAAGAGGGCTTAGTGAATGTATTGATCAAGGTCTCTGGTCAACAGTCAATTGCAGAGAATGAGGTGATAAAAAAAGCGCTAACACGAAGTGATCGCTATGTAACTCAAATGAGTTTTGTTGACTATGATGATGCCCCTCGTGGTATGAAGCTTGGTTATAACTCAAGTATGGTATTGAACCTATTAACTCAAGCCGAGCAAGGTGTGTGGGAAATGCCGCGTAAACCTGTGTTGGTTTGGGTTGTTAATGAATACAATTATCAGAGAAGTATCATTTGGGAACAATCAAACAATTCATTAATTACTCGTATTAAGAATGCTGCAAATGAACGTGGTTTGCCGGTTATGTTCCCAGTGGGTGATTTTGATGATGTAACATCTATTGAAATTCCAGACTTGTGGGGCAACTTTAAAAAGCCAATAGCAGATGCGAGTGAGCGTTATAATCCTCAAGCTATCTTAGTGGTTAAAGTTCGTGGTAATAGCTCAAGTTGGACATTGTTTGATACAACGCCTCAATACCTTGCGACGACATCTAAAAAGCCAATTGAAGGCCGATCGTCAGGTGCTGTTCAATTAGCCGATATGGTTAACGAAGTCAGTGATTATTTTGCTCAAACTTATACAAAAAACTTAGGTGCTGTTGCTAGTGATTCTGAGGTTGTATCGATTAAAGGAATTCATACCACAAGAGCTTTCTTTACTTTAGAGAAACTATTAAAGCAGATGAACTCAGTGGCTAGTGTTCAAGTTGATACAATTCAAGGTGATAAAGTCACTTATACATTAAATTTATTGGGTGACTATCAGCAATTTAATGATGAGCTATTAAGTAAAAATACTCGTATATCAGTCGTGCCCGAAGCACCTATCGTTAATCAGGAAATCAGTACTGAATTAACAGAAGAAGTTTCGCAAGACGTAATACCGGCTGAACTTAAAGAAGAGTCACCTGCGATAAAAGAGGATGCTTTAGTTGATGAACTTGAAATCAAACAACGCGTCATCCATCAGTATGAATTAAGCGTAAATTGATCCATTTCGATTAAATAAAAAAGGTGACTTAAGTGTCACCTTTTTTATGTCTAATTACTCACCCTCTGTGAATTTTGCTTTTTCTATTTTTTCTACTTCAGATAAAAGTTTCAGTTTTAAACCGAGTTCTTTGCCTCGAAGACGAGCGTAATAAATATTACCTATAAATGCACCGGAAGTAAGTATCACTTCAATCAGTGCAAAGTATCGTTCACCTTCATCAAGCCACAGAATGGTTAAACCATGCAAAAAATAAAACATTAAAATAAAGTTAGCCCATGCATGCGTGTAAGGCTTACCTTGAATGATCCCCTTTAGTGGAAAAAGCATTGGAATAATCCATGCCACCATAATGCCATATGGATTGATCAATGGATGGGGGGAGAGAGTACTATGCCAAAGAGCGACAAAGACAAGTAGTGCTAAGTTGCAAAATAGTGCAAGAAAACGATAGCGCTTTGTTTCTGCGCTCATTTCAACTGGATCCATGTTTAGCTTCCTGCTTAATGCTATAAAATCTCTAAAACTTGCTCTGGTGGGCGACCTATTTTTGCTTGGTTGTTGTTAACCACAATAGGGCGCTCAATCAATTTTGGTGTTTGTACCATCGCTTCAAAGAGCTGCTCGTCTGTCACTGAGCTATCTCCTAGATTTTGTTCTTTATATTCAGCTTCTTTTACTCTCATCATGTCACGAACAGAATCGAACCCTAATTGAGAGAATAGCGTTTTTAAGGCATCAACACTTGGTGTTTCTTCTAGGTACTTCACAACGCTTGGGGTCACGCCTTGAGCTTCTAATAGCGCTAATGTTTCACGGCTTTTTGAGCAACGAGGGTTATGATAAATAACAACAGACATATTTTTTCCTTTTGATTATAAGGCGCTAAAACGCTCTCGTGATAGGCGTAGCTGATCGATTCTTGCGTCGTATCTAGCTTGGTCTAAACTTCCAAACTCAACCAATTGGCTTGCTTGAGTATAATTATTGAGGGCTTTATTCCACATTCCTTTTAACGCATACATTTCTGCTCTTGCTGCTAATTCACCATTAGCGCTGCCATTGTCATTATAGGCTTTAGAAAGTAACTGCCAACCTGTAGGGTCATCTGGGTAATCATGGGTATAACGTTGTAAAACACGCACAGCCTCTGCCGGTTGATTGGATTCAGAAAGTGCATGAGCATAGTTAATTGTTAATACTGGATTGTTTGGTAATTGAACTAACCCGTTTTCTAAGCGTTTAATCGCTTGTTGATTTTTCTTGGTGTACAGATCTAAATCGGTAGCTGCATCAATATAAAATGTATTAAGAGGATCATCTCTTAATAGTTTGTCCATGATTGGTTGCGCTTTATCGTATTGTTTTGAATCAATATACACGAGTGCTTTGCCGTAATTGAGCGCTTGTTTTATATCGTTATTGTGAGTTTTTGATTTACGTGAAAACCAATCTAGAGCAGCATTACTGTCAATACCGGCAAAGCGCGCAACAATACGAGAGCGAGCAAGGTGATAGTGTAATGACGTATTTACTCTGCGCATTGGATATTGTTGCGCTCTTTCTCTACTGTCGGTAATACGAGACGTCGGTAATGGGTGAGTCAGTAGCATGGGTGGTGGTGTGCTTGCATAGCGATATTGATCGGCTAAACGAGAGAAGAATCGAGGCATAGCGGATACATCAAAGCCAGATTTAGCTAAAGTATCAATTCCAAATCTATCAGCCTCTTTTTCATTACTACGAGTATAGTTAATCGAACTTTGCATAGCACCAGCGGTAGTCGCGTGAATTGCGGCTATCCCAGCTTCTGGAACCGCAATGGCTAATAATAACGACCCAATAAGAGCGGCAACCGTTGCAGGGGATCGCCTCGCTTGGTCTTCCATACTACGGGCTAAGTGACGTTGGGTAATATGTGCAATTTCGTGTGCTACAACAGAAGCTAATTCACTTTCTGATTGAGCGTACAAAAATAATCCAGAGTGAAGTGCGACATAACCACCAAAAAAGGCAAAGGCGTTAATTTCTCTGTTGTTGATTAAGAAAAAATGGAAAGGGGTTTTTACATCACTCGCATTAGCGACTAATCGATGCCCTAGAGCTTGCACATATTCAGCTAAAACAGGATCATTAATAACAGGTTGGCTTGCTCGAAGCATACGCATATACGCATCACCGTAGATTAACTCTTGATCAATCGTTAGTGTTGATGCAGCTGTTGTCCCTATGTCTGGCAAATTTAAATCGTTATTTGCGTAAACAGGAAGAGTACTTGTCAATAATGAGGTGATCAGTAAACAACTGGCCAGTTTTTTTAATTTGAACATGTCGTTTTTACAAATCCTTTTCAATAACATTCTCTTATGGAGAGATAATAACGTAATCTAGATAATTAAGAGCATCAAATTTAGAATTGGTTTCTTTTTTGTAGTAATTATGTGATTTATACTCTTTCAATTAAAATCTATCATATATATAGAGCTGCTGAATGGAAACCCGAAGCTTAGATTTATCACAATATCGTTGTCCTATGTCGTTGCTATTAGCGAAACGAGCCAGTAAATCGTTAGCTAAGAATGAAATGTTACGGATCAAAGTTATCGACAAGGGATCTTTAACCGATATGATGTCATACTTTGAGCAGTATCTATTTGATATTCAATTAGAGCATACTGATACTTGCTCGCTTTTAACCATCAAGAAGAAGTAGAACCTAATATGTTAGATATGGTTACGCAGTGGTATAAACGCCGCTTTTCAGATCCTCATGCCGTTAGTCTCGTTGCGATTCTTATCGTTGGCTTTATCACTATCTACTTCTTTGGTCATTTAATTGCGCCATTATTAGTTGCCATTGTCCTCGCTTACTTACTTGAGTGGCCAGTCGCTAAATTGAATAAATTTGGATTGCCAAGAACCCTTTCTGTAATGCTTGTTATTATTCTTTTTATCAGTGTAATGCTAATGGCTGTATTTGGTTTAGTTCCAACGATTTGGAACCAAGTCGGTAACTTAATCAATGATGTACCATCCATGTTTAATGGGTTGCATAGTTTATTATCTAGTCTTCCTGGACGTTATCCTGAATTGATTCAACCTCAATCAGTTGAGACGTTATTAGAAACCATTCGTGGGAAAGTACTTGGAATGGGAGAGGTAGTGGTAAAAGGCTCTCTTTCTTCGTTAGTTAGTCTTGCCGCTTTGGGTGTTTATTTAATTCTTGTACCACTGCTTGTTTTCTTTTTACTTAAAGATAAAGAAGAAATGGTAGGAACAATGAGTAATATCCTGCCTAAAAATCGTCGTTTAGCGACAAAAGTATGGATTGAGATGAATGAACAGATAAGTAATTACATTAGAGGTAAGGTGGTCGAAATTCTGATTGTCGGTAGTGTAAGTTACATTACTTTCTTTATCATGGACTTACGCTATTCTTTATTGCTCGCCGTTATGGTCGGGTTTTCTGTATTAATCCCTTATATTGGTGCAGCTGCAGTCACGGTACCTATCGCCATCGTTGCTTTATTTCAATGGGGATTAACCCCCGATTTTTATTGGTTGATTGTTGCTTATGGGATTATTCAAGCACTTGATGGTAACGTTTTAGTGCCTGTTCTTTTTTCCGAAGCCGTTAATCTCCACCCAGTGGCTATCATTGTGTCGGTATTAGTATTTGGCGGGTTATGGGGTTTTTGGGGTGTATTCTTTGCTATTCCGTTAGCGACACTAGTGAAAGCCGTATGGAAAGCACTTCCTGCAACAGATGAAGTGTTTAATAAAGCATAAAAATAATTTAAGAAATAAAAAAAGGCGGGGCTTTTAATGAGCGCCGCCTTTTTATTTTGAGCTTTTAAAATGATTATTTTCGTTTAGCTTATTTATTGTTTAAATAATCCAATACGACTTCATGGTGAGTCTTTGTTTTGAATTTATTGAAGACGTGCTCAATAATACCTTCTTCATTAATTAAGAAGCTAATACGATGTAGTCCATCGTAAGTTTTACCCATGAATTTTTTCTCGCCCCAGACACCAAAAGCATCAGCAGCGGCATGATCTTCATCTGATAATAATGTGAAGTTTAACTTGTCACGCTCAATGAATTTACCTAAGCGTTTTACAGGGTCAATGCTAATACCAAGAGTGATTACGTTATGAGCATCTAATTCAGCTTTAATGTCACGAAGTCCTTGAGCTTGAACTGTGCAACCTGGAGTCATCGCTTTTGGGTAGAAATAGAATAAAACCTTTTTACCTTTTAAATCAGAAAGAGAAATAGACTCTCCATTTTGATCAAGTAGTGAAACGTTTGGCGCAGGAGTACCTGCTTCTAATGGTGTGATCATGATATTTCCTTTTGAATTACTTTTTATTATTAGATCGAGCTTTTATAAAAATTAATCTTACCGTTCACATTTAAGAGAGTACATAAAGCTTCAAACTCTTCTTGGATCTCCATGATGTGGCATTCTTGGGAAATCTCAGCCGTAATTTGAATTTGAAATGTATTTTGGTTCTCACCTCTTTTAAGTGTTTGAGCACTTAGGGTTTTTAAATCAATATCGCGATTGGCTAAAAAATCTGTAAATCTCTCAGTTAGGCCTGGGCGATCTTCTGATTCTACAAACGCATCAATAGTGTAGAAAATATCCTTTTCTTGATGAGGAGAGGTTCGCTTCATCATGGTTATTAAGTCGTGTTGTTGACCAAGTAAAGGTAAGGTATTTTCAATACGAGAAATCGCGTTCGCTGTGCCAGACAACAACATGATTAATGTAAACTCATTACCAAATGAGGCTATACGGCTATCTACGATATTGCAGTTTGACTCAGTGACAAGGCGAGTCACCTTATTCGATATACCAGGTCTGTCGGTACCGATTGCGGTAATTACAAGATGTTGAGGCATAAAAAACTCGTGGTTGAAAAAGATAAGCTCATACTAACACGCAAGTGATTGTGTGATAAGCAAGCAATAGTGAACAATCGTCAAAAAAAAGACTCTACAACATAGGCTCTTATGTAATATCCTTGAGGGATATTGAGTGAATGATTTTGCTCATTGCATAAGAAGATGAAAACCAGATAACACATCACGTTCAAGGACGATAACTCTTTGCAATGATATTAATGAATAACAAAATTATTTACACGTTCAGGCTAAGATAAAAAGGGAGAAGGATATGTTCTCAGGTAGCATTGTCGCATTAGTAACACCATTAGATACTGATGGTGAAGTAGATTACACCAGTTTAAAAAATCTTGTTGATTATCATATTGATGCAGGTACAAATGGCATTGTAGCTGTTGGTACTACTGGAGAGTCAGCGACATTAAGTGTAGAAGAGCATGTCAAGTTAGTGATGAAGACCCTTGAGTTTGCTGATGGTCGCATTCCTGTGATAGCTGGTACGGGAGCGAACGCAACTCATGAAGCCGTAACTTTTAGTAAATTATTTAGAGATTCAGGTGTTGCAGGCTGTCTTAGTGTGACGCCTTATTACAACAAACCAACGCAAGAAGGTTTGTATCTGCATTATAAAGCGATTTCTGAATCAACAGATGTGCCTCAAATTCTCTATAATGTACCAGGCCGTACCGCTGTCGATTTATTACCAGAAACGGTTGCTCGTTTGTCTGAATTTAAAAATATAGTCGCATTAAAAGATGCGACGGCTGATCTAGATAGAATTGCAATTACCCGTGAACTTTGTGGTGAAAACTTTATCCAACTAAGTGGTGATGATGCAACAGCACTTGATTTCGTAAAATTAGGTGGTCAAGGTGTTATCTCGGTGACTTCAAACGTAGCAGCAAAAGACATGGCAATGATGTTTGCTTTAGCGGCTCAAGGTAAATTTGAAGAAGCTGAAGTGATTAACCAGCGTCTAATGCCATTACATAATGATTTGTTTGTTGAAGCGAATCCAATGCCTGTTAAATGGGCAACTCATCGTTTAGGTATGATTACTCACCCTGATATTCGTTTACCATTAACCGAATTAAGTCTTTCTGCACAACCAGTCGTTGAACAAGCGTTAATTCGTGCTGGTGTGTTGAAGTAATAGGATTGAAAATGAAAGTGAACACTCGCTTTGTTGTTGGATCGTTAATGATCGCTGTTTTATCAGCGTGCTCAAACAGTCCAACAGAGCGTCGCCAAGCTAAACAAGATTTTAAATATTTAGAAACGGAACCGCTCGTTGAGTGGAAGCAGCCAGTAGAGGCTAAACCGGAATTTTATCCTCAATATGATATTCCAAAAGGGGAGTATGTTGGAGGGATTGGTAAAGATGTTGATATTCGTCCACCTCAACAAGTGCTTGAATTGATCCCTGGAGCTCGTGTTGAAGAAAATAATGGAGAGGTAACTGTCTGGCTGATTAAGGAAGAGGATGTCGATAGATTGTGGCAAACCGTCTTGTCAGTGATTGAAAAACGTGAGATTGGTTTACGTACACAAACGGATTCTGAACTAGAAACGGATTGGATTAAATGGAATTCAGAAGATGAAGACCATGAATTTGGTTCGCGTTATAAGATCAATAAATTTAATAAGAATAATCGTTCAGGTTTCCAAATATCGCTCATTGATTGGCAGGTAGATGGTACGCAAACGGAAGTAACAGAAGCAAATAAAGCACGATATAACATTTTGATGACCAATTTAGTTACGTCTGCTTATGATGCTCAATTACGTGAAGAAGCGCGTATCCGTGCTGAAGAGTTAGTGAAACGAATCCCTATATCAATGGGGCAAGACAGAAGTGGCCTCCCAATAATTATCGCTCGTGCGCCTTATGATATTTTCTGGGAACGTCTTGGTGAATTATTACCAATGATGGGGCTAGAAATTGAAGATAGAAACCGCTCTCAAGGTACGATTAAGGTGAAATATAAAGAACCTGATGATGAATACTGGGAAGAGATAGGTACTAAGCCGTTGGCTTTTGAAGGCAGTACTTATAACCTATTACTAGGTGATTTGGGTAACCGAACGTCTATTAATGTTACTGACGCCGCTGGAAAACCAGTAAACGAAGCAACACTTGATTCAGTTGTGCCTGTTTTAGCTGCGATGGTTGAAAAATCAAATAGCGCACCTAAAGTTGAGACGGAAGAAGAGTAAAGTTTAGCGTTAAATTAATAGCGTTTGTTAATAATTTAAGACGTTCACATTAGTGAACGTCTTTTTTTTCATCATTTTTTTCTGTTGTAATATTTTCTTTGCTTGAGGATGTGTCGCTTTCAAGTGATTCATGCTCATTTTCTTGTGAGCAAGGTTTTTTCTTTGGTTTGAACTTCATATTCGCTGTTGCTTTTAGGGCTGCAAGGTTACCAATAACGACACTTAAAACAATGACGATAATAACCCAAGGGTTCATTAACCATTCCATATTTATTCCTTATTAATATTAGTAATGTAGCGAACAAATAACGTATCTATGTGTTTAATAATAGTATCTTTTCCCGCTAATTCGATATTTTCCCATGAATCTAAAAGTACATCGGGCGTTAATTTTGTCATAAATAGTGAACTTTGAGCTTTGTGGCTTAAATGCCAAGGTTCAATAGCGACGCCTTTTCTATCTGCTTTATAAGGAAAAAAGAAACCATGTTTTTGCGCATTTTTTTGTAGCCATAGGCTAAAGGAGGCCTGGTGGCCAGTATTATATTCCCAAGGTTCCAATTGAAGCGCGGTGTTTTCAGGAAGGGCGTTTGATGCATAGACATCAAGGTCTGTTCCCCAGTGATGACGGCTTCCTCCAGGGAGTGCTGACCAACGCATAATGGCGTGGATCTTATCTATTTCACTCATATCATCAGTATTAAGTGGTTGTCCATCTTCACCTAAAATAGGACGGATCCCATTAAATTTATTATTCCAAATCATCAATTGGCGTTCAAAATCACGGAAGCTACTTGCAATGGTTAGGGTAAAACCTGAACTAAGTGCTGCTTGTGTTAATGCATGAAAAGAATCAACGCAATGACGATGAAGCTGACGGTTGGGGGTTACAAAAGAGAGGTGTTGAGTCGATAGACCTGTAAGTTCTGCTTTTTCCATAATTCACCACAATAAAAAAGAGAGGATCGAAACCCTCTCATCATATACCCAAAAATCATTAAGCAAATAGGTTATTAAGCACTTGTTGATACATATCAGTTAGCTTTTCTAGATCATCAACTTTAACGCATTCGTTCACTTTGTGAATCGTAGCATTTACAGGACCAAGTTCTATTACTTGAGACCCCATTTGAGCAATAAAACGCCCATCTGAAGTGCCCCCTGTGGTTAATAATTGAGGTTTTTGTTGGTTAACCGTATCAACCGCATCAACAACCGCAGTTAAAAGCTCACCGGTATCAGTTAAGAATGGAAGGCCATTGATGACCCAATGTAATTCATATTCTAAATTGTGTTTATTTAAGGTATCAATGACACGCTGTTGTAGGACTTCAACGGTAGATTCAGTGCTAAAACGAAAGTTAAACATGACCTCTACATCACCAGGTATTACGTTAGAAGCGCCAGTACCACCGTTGATGTTGGGAATTTGAAAACTTGTTGGTGGAAAGTAATCATTACCAGCGTCCCATTCGGTTGTGGCTAGTTCTGTTAATACTGGCATCGCTTGATGAATAGGGTTACGAGCAATATGTGGGTAAGCAACGTGACCTTGGATACCCTTTACAGTTAAGTTACCAGTAAGAGATCCACGGCGACCATTTTTGACTACATCGCCAACATATTCAGTGCTTGATGGCTCACCTACAATACACATATCAATGATTTCATTTCGATCTTTTAGAGTATCAACGACACGTGTTGTCCCATTAATAAATGGACCTTCTTCATCTGATGTTATTAAGAAAGAGATAGAGCCTTTGTGGTTAGGGTGCTCAGCAACAAAGCGCTCAACAGCAACAACCATACAAGCCAAAGAACCTTTCATATCAGCTGCACCACGAGCGTATAGCATGCCATCAATGATGGTTGGTTCAAATGGGTTCGTATTCCAGTGGTTTAATGAGCCTGTTGGTACAACATCGGTATGGCCAGCAAAAGTAAATAAAGGTGCTTCAGTGCCACGGCGAGCCCAAAAATTAGTGGTATCTTCAAAAACCATCACTTCTATTGTAAAACCAAGTGCTTCTAGTCGTTTTATCATAAGCTCTTGGCAACCAGCATCCTCAGGGGTAACGGATTGGCGGCTTAATAAATCTTTTGCAAGAGCTAACGTTGGGGTGTCAGGCATGGTGTATTCCTTTACTTTATCTTTTAATTAGACATCTAAATTTATGAATTTTAAACGGTAAATAGAGCTTCATATTGTGCAGGCTTAAACCCTAAATGGTATTCATTATTATGAATTAATACAGGACGTTTAATCATTGCCGGCATTTCTAGTAATAATGCAATCGCACTTTCTTCATTTAGATTGTTTTTTTGTTCATCGGTTAATTGGCGGTAGGTCGTGCCTCTTTTATTTACGACATTTTCCCAGCCAAGCTGTTTAACAAAAGTACTAACCATCTCTTTATCAATACCATCAGTGCGGTAGTCATGATAAGTAAAGTTAATTTCATTTGCGTCTAGCCATTTTTTACACTTTTTTATCGTATCGCAGTTTTTTATTCCGTAAATTGTAGTCATCACTTTCTTCATTATGTTATTAATTATTAACTCCTTTATAACGAGAATTGAACCAATACGCCAGTCTTGAGCATTATTTATCATTCTATTGATTATTATTTGAAGTGACTCGTCTTTTTCTTCAACGTATTATTTTTGTTTGTATGGAAAATATACACTTTGTTATCGATGTTAATAAGGGCATACATGATGGGGAATGCAGTAAAGATTGGAGATATAGGCAGTGCGCACGATGGTTTCCATCCAAGCCCTGTATTGGCGGGCTCAGCGACAGTTAAAGTTGATGGTATTCCGGCGGTAAGAAAAGGCGATCCTTTAGCGCCTCATGTGAAGCCAAAGCATCCTCCTCATCCTAGATTTATTTCTGGTGGCTCAAGTAGTGTTTTTATTGATGGACAGCCGGCCGCTCGTGATGGAGATAAAATCGGATGTGGTGGCACAGTTAAAGGTGGTGGTACGGTTAATATTGGCTAATTATTTATATTTCACTAATGATACTTGTGAAAATTAATTACAAAAAATGCATTTTTATGTGTTTTTTAATGTAATTATGCGATTATTTTCGTAATTAGTTGATCAATCTCAACATCATAAATACTGAATGATTAATAATTGTTGTTATTAAATCAGGAGGTACCAATGGAGTTGAATCCAGTGTTCGCCAGACGCTTATATTTAGCGTTGTTGGTGCATAATTTAGAAAGACCTAATGTACCGAAGCTTGTCGAGTTAACTGGATGGCCTCGTCGTACGATTCAAGATGTATTGAAAGCATTACCTGGCATTGGTATTGAGTTGATGTTTATTCAAGATGGCCGTCGCCATAATGATGGCTATTATCGTCTTTCAGATTGGGGACCTTATGATCCTGAATGGGTGTGCTCAAGAGAAGATGAAATTGCATCTACTTTGTATCATTAGCATTACTATTCTGACGAAATTTAAATAAAACCGCCAACAAATATGTTGGCGGTTTTTTATTGCTTGGTGTAAAGGTGCGATTACGGGCAAGAATAGGCAGTACCAAGTAGGGTTATTGATGTGTTAAATGCAACTGGATCTTGAACAATAACGGTATTTGCCCCCAAAGCGTAAGCTTCGTTTTTTATATCATTTACCGCTGAAACCATTAACTCTTTGTTGGGTATAAAAAAGAAGGTATACCAATGCCCCTCGCTACCTGTCACTGTTCCTAATTCAGAGCACTGTTTGCTTCCACTATCATTATAATGAAGAGCGACTGAACTTGAATCATTATCTAGAGGCTGGTTTGTTGATATACAGCCACTTAATAAAAATAAGCTTAGGGTTGCGGTGAGCAATCTTTTCATATTAAGAGTCCAAGTAAAGTAAGGTAGCTGCAACTCGTGATTTTACATTTAGTTTTTTTAATAAACTTTTCATGTGTACTTTTACCGTCGCCTCAGAAATAAATAGCTTATCGGCAACTTGTTTGTTTCTCATGCCCTTTGCTACGTTTTGTAAAATCTCTAGTTCACGAGCAGTTAAGCTTGATAGTGAATCATCGCCATTATTATCTTGTTCTAAACATAGTTTAACTTGTTCAGAATAGGCTTTTCCGCCTCTCATTGCTTCTTTTAATAATGTAATTAGCTCATCAGGTTCACTGTCTTTTAAAAGGTAACCATCAGCACCAGCTTTAACTAATGTTTTTATATCTTGTTTATTATCAGAAACGGTTAAAATTACGATAGGGCAAGTTACCCCTTCATTACGCAGTGCGTGTAATGTATCGAGTCCTGACATTCCTTTCATATTTAGGTCAAGCAAGACTAAGTCAGGCTCATTTTGGGAAATAAGAGCGACAGCATCAGTGCCATTACTTGCTTCGCCTGTTAGGGTGAACTCATCATCAAAAGAGAGTAATTGGCCAATGCCTCGGCGCATTAACGGATGATCATCAACGATAACAACATTCCACATAATTTTTACCTTCTATTTTATTGGTTTAGTGGAAACGTAACGTTCACTGTACAACCGTGTTCAAATTCAGAGGATATAGATAAAGTGCCATGAACGCAGTTAGCGCGTTCCTGCATTATTCTTAATCCATAGTGATTGATCTTTTCTTCTGTAGGATCAAATCCTACTCCATCGTCTTCAATGTTAATGCAGCCTTGCTCACTGTCTTGAAAACACGTAATGATAATATTATCAGCTTTTGAGTGTTTGATGGCATTTAATGTCGCTTCACGTATTAATTGCAATAAATGGACGTGCTGTTGGGCATTGATAGGTAGAGAAGGCAGTTCATTATTTACTCTAATATTTATGTTGGTTTGCGCTGCCAATGTGGTTGTGATTTCTTGTAGAGCCTCTCCAAAATGAGCTTTATTGATGGTTAATCTAAAAGTATTAAGTAATCCTCTTAATTGAGTATAGGCACTTTTAAGTCCTTCATCTAATTCAATTAACGTATTGCCTGTATTTTTACAGTCACACTTCACAAGCTGACGCTTTAATAGGGTCGTTTGAATTTTTAAATAAGATAGCGATTGAGCTAAAGAATCATGAAGTTCACGAGCAATAGCGGATCGCTCTTCTAACAAAATTAACTGATGGGTTTGTTTTTGGGTTTGATTATAAAAAATGCCACGGGCAAGGATATTTGAGATATTAATAATGAGTTTTTGATCAGGGCAAGGTAAAGAGAATTGCCACATTAAATAACCAAGTTGCTCACCATCAATACTCAGTTCTTGTAGGCTCCACGGAGAATCGTTGGATTCGCCACTGGTTATTTCCCAATCACCACCAGAGGCTTCTTCTACTATCAGGCGAGCACTCGTGACGCCTTCAATATGAATGAATATATCAAGAATATTTTTAAAGGTTTGCTCGTCTAGTTGTGATGCTGATAATTGTTGTGAGCATTTATATAACGTAGTCAATGAGCGATTCGCTTGGCTTAATTTCTTCGTTTTATCCTCAACTCTATTTTCTAATTCTCGGTAGTTAAAGTGAATTTGTTTTGCCATATGGTTAAACGAATCACTTAATAGCCCTAATTCATTATCACTTTTTAAGTCTACTTGGACCGAATAATTGCCTTTTGTCATAGCTTTACTCGCTTGGACAAGTCGATGTAATGGACTAACGATTTGTCGTTGAGTAAAAAAGATAATAAAAACACTTAAAAAAACGATTAAAGATAATCCAAGAGCCCCGATAATCGATAGTGTGATTAATTTTCGTTCTGAAAATTGTTGTAACCTGAAAACAAAGTGATCGATTTGATCTACAAATAAAGACACTTTATTTAAATAAATTTGTTTGTTGTCACTGAGTAATGCTGGCTTTAAGGAGTGCCATTGTAAACGAATGTCTTGATAAGAAAGTTCAATATCATCAGGAACAAACCACTGCTCTAATGCTTGAAAAGAGGGGGAGTCAATAGAGTCAGAAAACTTATTTAAATGACTGACTATTTCTGGGGAATTAGTTTCAATATCATAGGCTAACCGATAACTTTGCATACGTAGTGAGCCAGATATATTAACCGCCTCAGCATCTTTCAAACTAGAAGATAAAGTCATTAAAGCAAAGCTAGTAGTGATGATAGAAATAAGGACTATCCACAACATTACTTGAGCAATGGTTTTTGTTAGTATTGAGGTCTTTGTTTGTTTCATCTTTGTTAAATCTGACCTATAGTTAATTAGAGTTAAATAAACTCTATTTTGTTGTTTTTATTTGTTTTAAAAATTGATCTAAAACAAATACACCCCTCGTTTAGCCATTATGGGGTATATCAATAAATATAACAAAATTTAAAATCCAACGTATAAAATTGTGAATAAACGATGGGAGTTGTGAATAGATGAGTCAAAATAATCTAATTGATCATTCTAAGCGTGGTATTTTTCATCGTTTTTCAAGTAAGAATAAGATACATCCTTTAATACAACAACGATTACCTTGGGTTAATAACGAAGCTGATTTCGTGTCTAAATGTACTCAATGTGAAAAGTGTATTAAAGCGTGCGAAGAAAATATAATTGTTAAAGGCGATGGTGGTTTTCCTATTGTCGATTTTACTAAAGGGGAGTGCACTTTTTGCGAAGGATGTGCACAAAATTGCCCTGAAAACCTATTTGATTTAACTATTGTGCCAACTTTCTCTCATAAAATATCTATAAATGAAAGTTGTTTAGCAAAGCACTCAGTTGAATGTCGTAGTTGTAGTGATATGTGTGAAACACAAGCTATCCGCTTTCAACTTGTGCTGGGTAACGTTGCTCAGCCTCAAATTAACTTAGATGTTTGTAATGGATGTGGAGGCTGCGTAGCCGTTTGCCCTACTTCTGCTATCAGCATGACACTGGAAGAGCAAAAATAATGCTAGAAAATTTGCCTGAGAACGAAGTTCATATTTCAAGTTTAGTGGTTCATGTTAAACCTGAATTTTTAAAGCAGACAAAAGAAAAAATACTGGCACTACCGAATACGGAAATCCATGGAGAAAGTGAAGAGGGCAAGTTAATTGTTGTACTTGAAACTGAGAATCAAGGATATATCACCGATTCAATCGATAAAATAAATGACTTCGAAGGAATTCTAAATGTCGCTTTAGTTTTCCACCAAATCGAGCACTTTGATTCGCAATGTGAGGATGAATCATGAAAATGACAAGACGTGCGTTTGTTAAAGCAAACGCCGCAGCATCAGCTGCAGCTGTTGCAGGTATTACATTGCCTGCATCTGCAACTAATTTAATCGTTAGTTCTGACGAAACAAAAATTAAATGGGATAAAGCGCCTTGTCGTTTTTGTGGTACTGGCTGTTCTGTACTTGTGGGCACTCAAAATGGTCGTGTTGTTGCGACTCAAGGTGATCCAGAAGCGCCAGTAAATAAAGGTCTTAACTGTATTAAAGGTTATTTCCTTTCTAAAATTATGTACGGGAAAGATCGTCTTCAAACGCCAATGTTGCGTATGACTGATGGTCAATACGATAAAGAAGGTGATTTTGCTCCTGTATCTTGGGATGTTGCGTTCGATACAATGGCAGAAAAATGGAAAGCGGCTCTGAAAAA
Source organism: Aliivibrio sp. 1S128 (assembly GCF_001691065.1). Classification (NCBI taxonomy): domain Bacteria; kingdom Pseudomonadati; phylum Pseudomonadota; class Gammaproteobacteria; order Vibrionales; family Vibrionaceae; genus Aliivibrio; species Aliivibrio sp. 1S128. Next base: position 120,146 of record NZ_MAJV01000014.1, read on the forward strand.
ACACGGTCCAACAGGTGTTGGTATGTTTGGTTCAGGTCAGTGGACTGTAATGGAAGGTTATGCCGCGGTTAAGCTGATGAAAGCCGGTTTCCGTTCAAATAACATCGACCCGAACGCTCGTCACTGTATGGCTTCTGCGGTAGGTGCGTTTATGCGTACTTTTGGTATTGATGAGCCAATGGGTTGTTACGATGATTTTGAACACGCAGATTCTTTTGTATTGTGGGGCTCAAATATGGCTGAAATGCACCCAGTATTATGGACTCGTATTTCAGATCGTCGTTTAAGTAATCCACACGTTAAAGTGAACGTATTATCGACTTACTACCATCGTTCATTTGAATTAGCAGACAAAGGGTACATTTTTGAACCTCAATCTGACCTTGCAATTGCTAACTTCATCGCTAACTACATCATTCAAAACGATGCAGTGAACTGGGATTTCGTTAATAAACATACGAACTTCAAGCAAGCAACGACTGACATCGGTTATGGTCTTCGTGATACTGACCCGCTTCAAATGGAAGCTGAGAATCCTAACTCTGGGGCGATGAGCTCGATCAGTTTTGAGGAATATAAAGCGTCAGTTGCACCATACACAGCAGAAAAAGCCTCTGAAATGTCAGGTGTATCAGAAGAAGATCTGATCACATTAGCGAAGCAATACGCGGATCCAAAAACGAAAGTAATGTCTTTATGGACAATGGGTATGAACCAGCACACTCGTGGTGTTTGGATGAACAGTCTTGTCTATAACATTCACTTGTTAACGGGTAAGATTTCAACGCCGGGTAACAGTCCATTCTCATTGACTGGTCAGCCTTCTGCATGTGGTACGGCTCGTGAAGTAGGTACATTCTCACATCGTCTACCTGCAGATATGGTTGTTGCTAATCCTAAGCACCGTGCAATTTCAGAAAAAATCTGGAAGCTGCCAGAAGGTACATTGAATGGTACACCTGGTGCTCACGCTGTTGTTCAAGATCGCATGCTTAAAGACGGCAAGATTAATGCTTACTGGGTTATGTGTAACAACAACATGCAAGCGGGCCCAAATATTAATGGTGAGCGTCTTCCGGGTTATCGGAATCCAGAAAACTTCATTGTGTGCTCTGACCCGTACCCAACAGTAACTGCTCAAGCATCTGATTTGATTCTTCCTACAGCAATGTGGGTAGAGAAAGAAGGGGCTTACGGTAATGCAGAGCGTCGTACTCAAGCTTGGTACCAACAAGTACAAGCAAAAGGCGAAGCAAAATCTGATTTATGGCAAATCATGGAATTCTCAAAACGCTTCACAGTAGAAGAAGTGTGGGGCGAAGAGCTATTAGCTAAAGCACCTGAATTCCGCGGTAAAACTATGTACGACGTACTTTACAAAAATGGCAACGTAGATGCCTTCCCATTATCTGAAGCTCAAGAGCTAAATGATGACGCGAAAGATCAAGGCTTCTATGTTCAAAAAGGCCTATTTGAAGAGTATGCAACGTTTGGTCGTGGTCATGGTCATGATTTAGCACCATACGATACTTACCACCAAGTACGTGGCTTACGTTGGCCTGTTGTTGATGGTAAAGAAACATTATGGCGCTTTAAAGAAGGCTCAGATCCATACGCTAAAAAAGGATCTGATTGGGACTTCTATGGCAAGCCTGATGGTAAAGCTCTGATTATTTCCGCACCTTATGAAGCGCCTCCAGAAGTTCCTGGTGAAGAGTTTGATATGTGGTTATGTACTGGCCGAGTTCTTGAGCATTGGCATACAGGAACAATGACTCGTCGTGTTCCTGAACTGTATAAAGCCGTTCCAGATGCACTTTGTTATATTCATCCAGCGGATGCGAAAAAACGTGATTTACGCCGTGGTGAAGAAGTATTAATTTCAAACAAGCGTGGTGAAGTTCGCGTTCGTGTTGAAACTCGTGGCCGTAACCGTCCGCCAGAAGGATTGGTCTTTGTACCATTCTTTGATGCTCGCATCTTAATTAACAAGTTGATTTTGGACGCAACCGATCCGCTTTCTAAGCAAACGGATTACAAAAAATGCCCAGTTAAAATCACTAAAATTGCTTAATTAATAATTGATAGACCATCTGATGTGGTGGTCTATTTCAAAGAGTTTGCCTTAAGGCGGAGAAAGTAGAATGAAAAAATTCATTATAACGCTTCTATCAATTGGACTGTTGTTTGCAGGTGCAGTACAAGCAGAATCAGAACAAACTACCGAATCACCATCCACGGAATTAAATAACCCTGGTGGCATCGGTGGCGTTGAATCATTACGTGGGGCTTCAGAGTTAGAAACGACACGCCCAGCGGATGACTTTAAACGTTTCCCTCGTGACCATGCGTTAGAAAGTGATTACGTTTATCAACCACCATTGGTTCCTCATACCATTCGCAACTATGAAGTATCATTAAACGCAAATAAGTGTTTATCGTGCCATAGCTGGAAGAATGCAAAAGAAATGGGTGCAACTAAGATCAGTGTAACGCACTATGTAAACCGTGAAGATGCTGTTCTTTCAGATGTATCACCTCGACGTTACTTCTGTCTACAATGTCACGTCCCTCAAGCTGATGCAAAACCATTAGTTGAAAATGAATTTGAACGTGTGGACTCATTGCGCTAGTTAATAGCCAATACAGTTAAGAGAGGCTATACATGAAACTATTAAAAGCATTTTGGAAGCGTTTTTCTTCTCCAAGTAAAGCAGCAGTAGGTATTGTCCTATTTATGGGCTTTATGGGTGGTTTGCTTTTCTGGGGCGCATTTAACACGGGTATGGAAGCAACCAATACAGAAGAGTTTTGTTCTGGTTGCCATGCACCAATCGTTAAAGAGATCCAAGAAACCATTCACTATTCAAACCGTTCTGGTGTTCGAGCAATCTGTTCTGATTGTCACGTACCTCATAACTGGACAGATAAAATTGTACGTAAAGTTCAAGCATCAAAAGAATTGTTTGCTCATTACGTAACAAAAACGATTGATACTGAAGAGAAATTTAAAGAGCGTCGAGGTCATCTGGCAGAGCGAGAGTGGCATCGAATGAAAGAAAATAACTCTCAGGAATGTCGTAATTGTCATGAATTTAATTATATGGATTTCTCTGAGCAAGGCCCTCGTAGTGCGAAGCAGCATTCAACGGCACTAGCATCAGGTGATAAAACATGTGTTGATTGTCATAAAGGTATCGCACATAAGCTGCCTGATATGTCTGGCGTTGAAGGGTGGTAAGGAGCTTACTATGAGTACGTTAGAATCGGTTATTTGGCATACGTTAGGTTATATAGCGATGCCTTCAATCATCCTTGGAGGCTTTGCTGTTGTTGCAGTATTGTCTATTTGGGTACTGTCAATTAAAGCTGACAAAGAATAACTTTAGACCTTATTAAAATAATAAAAAAGAGATGACGCTTAATTGCGACATCTCTTTTTTTATGATTAAAAGCCAGATGTAGAATAATAAATAAATCCTACCCAACTTAGAGCCAGTAATACCCATGGTAACGCTTTGTTTGATTTTGGCTTGGCATTATCTTTTAGTATTGCTTTATCTTCTATTTCAGGTTGATCAGTATTGTGTTGTTTTGTACGTAATGTTTTTTTCTTTAGCTTATCCGCTTCTCTTGCCTTTTCTTTTTGCTGTTTTTTATAAAGAGTAATACCTTTCTCTATTCCTTGTGCAATCAATTTAGTTTGCTCTTTTGTTTGAGCTGGTTTTTGTGTAGCTTTAGCTATCTTCATAGCTTCTTGTTGTGACTCAACAGAAATCGTTTCTTTTGCTTTTTTATTATTAGTCATAGATAGTCTTTATTTTTAATATTTGAGAGTATTTTTATGTATATTTAAACAGTAACTGATACAAAGTGTGACGGCAACATTGCTTTTGAATTTTGAGTTGGTTTTAGCTCAAAGTTTTAATTTTATCCAATCGTTATTTTTAATTATTTCAGTAAGCTGACTAAGTCTACTGAGAAAGTTGTTAGTTTATTTGAAGGTAGAGAATGCACTATTCATTTGATGAATATGACGAGCATGGCTGGTTGAAGCCACCAATGTGGTTATGGTTTGGTTGGGCAATTTTAATTCGTTCTGTTGTTGTTTTTGTAATGGCTGGAGCGAGTCGTGAGCAAGGAACAGATTTACTTGCATTGTTTTACCCTAATCATACGCACCTTTATACTAGTTTGTATTTAAGCTTACCCATTGTATTTTTTATGTGGTTAAGTAATTTTAAAAAGCCGACACGGCCTCTTATGCTCACCCTTTGGAAGCAAGGTCGATGGCTTACCATTATTATGGTTCTTATTGATCTCACCATGCTAATACAATCAGTCGTGGTGAATCGTGGAGAGTTTCAGTTAGGAAGCGCGGTAATTATCCTATTTCTTAGCTGGTTTTTAATATTTTTGTTCCGAAGTAAACGAGTGAAAATATGTTTTAGTCTGACTTAAAAGGGGGCAGACAATGGATTTATCAACAAGCGCATTATTATTTAGTGCATTATTAAGCCCACTAGTAATGGCGGATTGGCAATTGGATTTGGGGTTAGAGATTAATCGCCCGAATATGCAACGCATAACGAACTCATCAGCGTCATTAGTGTTGGGTGAAGAAACGTTAGTTTTTAATTCAATCGATAAACAATCCCAAGTACAAGCGTGGGCTGAGCTTAAAAATATCGACGCTGAAAATGTTGAAATTGCTTTTCGTGTCACTGAAGAAGAAGGTGAAGGGAACATCAGAATATTATGTGCTCCAACAATTATTACCAAATTAAATAATTTAGAGTCTTATATGGTGTCAGATTCTTCAGCAAATGAAACAGTAAAACTTTCGGTTGAGGTAATTTCTTCATAAACTCTTATTTTTTATCAAACACTCCCATGGTTTATTACATATAATGAGCTCAGTTAATTCAAAATAGAAAGGAACTGAGTTCATGTCACATACTCCTCAAAATGCATTACTGCCAGAACCAGATCGATTTGCATTATACGTAACGTTAAATATCAAAACTAACGCTCAGCTTGTATTAGAGCAACTGCAAGCACTTCCCTCATTAATTACTGAACTAAATGAAAGTCAGCCTGATGCGAACTTAAGTAGCGCAATCTCTTTTGGTGCTGATTTTTGGGCTACGTTATCTTCTCCAATGCCCCCTGAATTGGCAAAGTTTACGCAATTAGGTAAAGGCGATATTATCGCACCAGCAACACATGGTGACGTATTAATTCATATTCACTCAAATCGACATGATTTGCATTTCTATATTTTACGTAAACTAATGAATGTAATTTCTGAGTACGTAGAAATTCAAGAAGAGACTTCAGGATATCGCTTCCTAGATTCTCGTGATATGACTGATTTTGTTGATGGGACAGAAAACCCTAAAAATGAAGCGCGCGCTGAAGTGGCATTAATTAAAGACGGTGAATTTGCGGGTGGAAGCTACATGATGTGTCAACGTTTCGTGCATAAGATCCCTGCATGGAATCGTTTATCTGTTGCGGCACAAGAAAAAGTCATTGGTCGTACTAAGCCTGATTCAATAGAGCTAGAAGACGTTCCAGCAGCTTCTCACGTAGGTCGAGTTGATATTAAAGAAAATGGTAAAGGCGTTAAGATTTTACGCCATAGCTTGCCATACGGCTCGGTATCGGGTGATCATGGTTTACTGTTTATCGCATATTGCCATTCTGTTCATAATTTCCAGGTCATGTTGGATAATATGTACGGTGAAATCGATGGTAAAACAGATCAATTGTTACGTTTTACGGATGCTGTTACTGGTGGCTACTTCTTCGCACCATCACAAGAAATGTTCGCTGAGCTAAAGGTTAAATAATACGGTTCTAAAGCTAAAGTAGGTGCCATTAGAAATAATGGTATTTGCTTAATGCCAATGTAATTATTTATGTTAGAGCAGATACAAAAAGGCCGCTGTTTTCTCTTAGAGAGAACAGCGGCCTTTTTAATGTCTTCTGTAAACTAATACCAATGCCATTAATTATCTGATCATTCTTACTGGTTAAATCACTTAATAGTTGCGTTAAAAATTAGTATTGTAGAATAACTACAGATAAGAATTTTTGCCTTACTCTTAAGTGGTTTCCCTGCGTAATAAATAGAATATCTAATTAGTTACATTGGTATAAATCAATCGATTAGGAAAGATTATTTAGTTACTTTAAGAACTGGAGATTCACCAACAGTAACAGCACCAGAAAGCTTAGTAAGCTCTTTGATTTCGTCCATGTTAGAGATAACAACAGGAGTTAACGTTGATTTAGCGTGCTCTTCTAGGTACGCAAGATCGAATTCGATTACAGTGTCGCCAGCTTTAACTTCTTGGCCTTCTTCAGCGATACGAGTAAAGCCTTTGCCTTTTAGTTCAACAGTATCGATACCGAAGTGAACAAAAAGCTCGATGCCATCGTTAGATTCGATAGAGAAAGCGTGGTTAGTTTCGAAGATTTTACCGATTGTACCGTTTACTGGAGCAACCATTTTGTTGCCAGCAGGTTTGATAGCAATACCATCACCAACGATTTTTTCAGCGAATACTACGTCTGGCACATCTTCGATGTTTACAATTTCACCAGAAAGAGGTGCGATGATGTCGATAGCACCAACGTTAGCGCTTTCAGAAGAAAATGCGCTTTTAATTTTGTCAAACAGACCCATTGTGTAGCTCCCTAAAGTTTATATTAAATAGCCACTAAAACTTAGTGGCTATATTTAATTCTTTGCAACTATACTATTACTTAGTATTTTCTGCGATAAATTTTTCAACGTGAGCTTCAATTTCTGCTGCTGTAGGCATTTGAAGTGCTTCATCTGCCATTGCTTTTACTGCTGCAAAGTTTGAGTTACGAACGATTTTCTTAACAAGAGGGATAGAAATACCGCTCATGCTGAATTCGTCTAAGCCCATACCAAGAAGAAGTAAGCTTGCACGATCATCACCCGCTAACTCGCCACACATACCTGTCCATTTGCCTTCTTTGTGAGAAGCATCGATTACTTGCTTAATTACAAGCAGAACCGCTGGAGATAGTGGGTTGTACAGATGAGAAATCATTTCGTTACCACGGTCAACAGCAAGAGTATATTGCGTTAAATCGTTAGTACCGATAGAGAAGAAGCTAACTTCTTTCGCTAAGTGATGTGCAATTGCAGCGGCAGCAGGCGTTTCAACCATAACACCGATCTCGATGCTTTCGTCAAACGCTAGGCCTTCAGCTCGAAGTTCTACTTTGTATTCTTCGATTGCTTTTTTCAGCTCACGGATTTCTTCAACAGAAATGATCATTGGGAACATGATACGCAGTTTACCGTGTGCAGAGGCACGTAAAATACCACGTAATTGATCACGTAGAATTTCACGACGGTCTAAACTGATACGGATTGCACGCCATCCTAAGAATGGGTTCATTTCTTCAGGAAGATCCATGTATGGTAGATCTTTATCACCACCGATATCCATAGTACGGATGATCACTGGCTCACCATGCATCGCTTCTGCTACTTCTTTATAAGCAACATACTGCTCTTCTTCAGTAGGAAGTGCATCACGATCCATGAATAGGAATTCTGTACGATACAGACCAACACCTTCGCCGCCGTTACGGATGATACCGTCACAGTCTTTAACTGTACCGATGTTACCGCAAATTTCAACTTGGTGGCCATCTAGAGTGATAGCTGGTAGGTCTTTAAGTTTTGCTAGTTCTTCTTTTTCTGCAACTAAAGTGTCACGGATTTTTTTAGATTCAGCTAGCTCTGCTTCTGATGGGTTGATAACAATTCTGTTGTTAACCGCATCAAGAATTAACATGTCGCCATTTTTCACTTGCTTAGTGATATCGTTTGTACCAACGATAGCTGGAAGTTCAAGAGAACGCGCCATGATAGAGGTGTGAGAAGTACGACCGCCGATGTCACAAGCAAAACCAAGAACGTAGTCTAGATTTATTTGTGCCGTTTCAGACGGTGTTAAATCTTTAGCAACTAGGATAACTTCTTCATTGATATTACTCAGTGAAACAATGTTGATACCTAATGCATTTTTAACAAAGCGGCTACCGATATCACGGATATCTGTAGCGCGCTCTTTTAGATAATCATCATCTAAAGATTCAAGTGCACACGCTTGCTCTTCAATTACAGAGTAAATTGCAAAATCAGCAGCAAGCTTTTCGTCTTTGATAAGTGCTAAGATTTCTTCTTCTAGCTCTTCATCTTCAAGAAGCATAATGTGCCCCTCAAAAATTGCTTCTTTTTCTTCGCCGAATGTTGCTAGCGCTTTCGCTTTAACCGCTTCTAATTGCTCAGAAGACTTAGCTCTAGCGTCAAAGAAACATTTAACTTCTGCTTCTATTTGAGATTCAGAGATTGGAGTTTTGTTTAGGACAATTTCATCTTCCTGAAGTAATAATGCTTTACCAAAAGCAATACCTGGAGATGCTAGAATGCCTGAAATCATAGCTTTACCTTAACATTGATCAAATTAGAGAATGAGAATAATTAAAGAAAAAGCTGATTAATGCAGCTCGTCCATTAGTTTAACTAGGTGGTCTACTGCTTCTTTCTCTTGAGCGCCTTCAGCAGAGATAGTTACGTTAGTACCTTTAGTTAGACCTAAAGTTTGTAGTTTGAAAAGGCTAGTAGCACTTGCGCTTTTACCGTTAGAAGTAACAGTGATTTTTGCATCAAAACCTTTCGCTTCTTTAACGAACTGAGCCGCTGGACGAGTGTGAAGGCCGTTTTCTGCAGTGATTACTACGTCTTGTGAATACATTGTGTATACCCCGATTTATATTTTATGTTGAATTAATGTCGTTAACCAATTCTGTTTATGACCGTACTTTCGCACATCATTGCTTCAGAAACAATCCGTCTTAATGTAAATAAGTTAACGACAGTAATTTATACATTCTGTCTTATTTAGTCATACTAAGATGACTTGGTGTTGATACATTATATTAGATTGTAATTATTTTACACCTAAAAATAAAGTGGCTAGATTATTACTAAGGAGTGAAATGAAATCAACAAAAAAACCCCATAAGGGGCTTTTTTGGATGAAAAATTGATTTGAACACGTGAAATTTGTATGTTTATTGCTCGTTTTCTTGTTCTGTAAACAATCCAGCAAAAAGTGCGGTACTTAGGTAACGCTCACCTGAACTTGGTAATACAACAACAATTTGTTTTCCTGCAAACTCAGGAAGGTCAGCAATACGGTTTGCGGCAACGACAGCGGCACCTGAAGATATACCGGCAAGAATACCTTCTTCTTCCATTAAGCGACGTGTCATTGCAATAGCATCTTCAGACGTTACCGCTTCAACACGGTCAATAAGAGATAAATCTAAATTCCCAGGAATGAAACCAGCACCGATGCCTTGGATCTTATGAGGTGATGGTTTTAATTCTTGTCCAGCAAGTGCTTGTGCAATTACAGGAGATTCTGCAGGTTCAACAGCAACTGACAGTACCGCTTTATTTTGAGTGTGTTTTAGATAACGGCTTGTTCCTGTTAGCGTGCCACCAGTGCCGACACCTGCAACAAATACATCTATATTACCTTCAGTAGCTTCCCAAATTTCAGGGCCTGTTGTTTTTTCATGGATAGCAGGGTTTGCTGGATTATTAAATTGTTGTAGCAATAGATACTTGCTTGGGTCACTTGCAACAATTTCTTCAGCTTTTGCGATTGCGCCACCCATGCCTTTTGGTGCTTCAGTTAGAACCAAATTAGCACCAAGCGCTTTAAGCAGTTTACGGCGCTCTAAACTCATTGATGCAGGCATTGTTAGGGTTAACTTATAACCACGAGCTGCTGCTACAAAGGCCAGAGCGATACCTGTATTACCAGAGGTTGGTTCTACGAGTTCAATCCCTTCTTTTAATGTGCCCGCTTTTTCTGCTTCCCAGATCATGTTTGCACCAATACGGCACTTAACACTAAAGCTTGGATTACGAGCTTCGACTTTAGCTAATACGTTACCATTACTTACACGGTTTAAACGTACAAGAGGAGTGTTACCAATAGTTTGAGAATTATCTTCGTAAATCTTTGTCATGATCTGTTCCTTCATTTCACGTAGCGCGTGATTCGTTTTAGAGTAAATATTTGGCAACTCATTTGAGTAACTCGACCTATCTAGAATACGAAGAGTTATTCAAATGAGAAAGGATCTAAAGGTTATAAGATATAGATGAACTTATGCTATGTAGATTTAAGTCTTAAGAATTAGAGTGCTTATCGCGGTAAACATCGACCCACATTGCTGTTGCACCACATACCGCAATAGGCATGACAAATAAATTAAGAATAGGAGTCATAGTGAAAAGTGTAACTAAAGAGCCAAAAGATAAGCACTTACCGCGCTTGGTTTTTAAATCGTCTCTCATTACTTCAAATGGAACTTTATGATTATCAAATGGGTAATCACAATATTGAATAGCCATCATCCAAGCGGTAAATAGAAACCATAGTATTGGGGCGACACTTTGACCTATAGCGGGAATGAAAAAAAGGATAAACAACCCAAGGGCCTTGGGTAGATAATATTTCAATTTTTGCCATTCACGTTTAAAAATACGAGGTAGATCTTTTAATGCATCAATAACGCCACCGTTTGGTGCTGGCTGATTTGTTAGTTTTGCTTCTAAATGCTCCGCTAATAAACCGTTAAAAGGTGCTGCTATCCAATTGGCTAGGGTACTAAAAAAATAAGAAAATACAGCTAAGATACTGATAACAATTAATGGCCATAATAAATAAGAGATCCAATCTAACCAACTTGGGATTTGGTCTAGGATTTGATCAATCCACCCCCCAATTTGATTATATAAATAGAAGAATGATCCTCCTAATAATACAAAGTTTATTAGCAAGGGAATAAAGACGAAGCGACGGATGCCTGGTGTCAACGCTAGTGATATACCTTTCAAAAAGTATTGAACACCAGATTGGGTTTGTTTTAATGAACTCATAATATATTTACGTTTTGTGTATCATGCATTCACTATACTCAAAAATACGCACAAAGAAATGGAATTAGAGTAAATAAAGGCGGTGTAAATTGTTCAATTGTAAGATTTATGTCACCACTTTCATTTTGTTATTCAACAATAGGCCTATTATTTGGTACATTACTAATAAGTAGTGGTAGATTAACTTTTATAGTTGAGCTATTTTCATGGTAGTCGAGGTAAACTTTCCTTTGTTTTTTATAAGAAGGGAGGTTCAATAAAGCAGAAGAGCAGAGAGTTAGCGATGCAAGAATTGCGATTAGTATTGATACTTGTTGGGGCATTAGCCATTGCGGCGTTATTGTTTCATGGCTTATGGACGAGTCGTAAAGAAACGAGCTCAAAATTTGGAAAAAAAATAGATATAGATTTTGATTCAGATGCTGATAGTGAGCAGCCAGCTCCTATGCGTGCTTTTGATCAAGCAAAAGAAGATATTATACCTAAAGAGAGAAAAGAACCTGCGTTTGTAAGAGAAGACTCTTCATTTTCTAAAGATCCTCTTTTTGATGGTGAACATGATGATGTAATACCAGAACCAATAGAAAAGATTAAGGAACAACCAATAGAAATACCGGCGGAAGCAATAAGACAACAATCGTCACATGATATAAAGATTGAGCAAGAACCAATAATGTCATTTTCAGCGATTGATGAAGCCGTTATCCCTCCTGAAGAGATACCTCAGCCGTTAGTTCAAGTTGAAAAGCCTAATATAGTCGTTGAACCGGTTGCGGTAATGCAAGAAGAACCAGAAGAAGACGTCATTGTTATTAATGTTCATGGGATGGGAAGTGAACGTTTTAATGGTAATCGTTTATTCAATAGTTTAGAGCAAAATGGTTTACTGTTCGGTGATATGGGTATTTATCATCGCCATTCTGATTTGTCTGGTAGTGGGGCTGTATTATTTAGTACCGCAAACATGGTTGCTCCGGGACATTTTCAAGTGCCAGAAGGCGAAGAATTTTCAACACCAGGTATCTCATTTTTCTTGCCGCTCCCGTGCTACGGTGATGCAGAGCATAATTTTAAATTAATGCTGCAAACCGCTCAGCTAGTTAGCTCTGAATTAGGTGGCAATATTTTAGATGAAAAACGAGATATGCTGACACCAAATAAGATAGATGAATATAAACAACGAGCAAAAGTGTTTTGTCATAAGTAGATCGTCTATCATTATAGTTAATTGAGAAAGGCTCCTTGTGAGCCTTTTTTTTATTTTTTGTAAAAACAGAAAAAGAAGTTGATGAGCCATGAGTACTGAACAGACATTGGATGAGTTGAAACAACAGCTAAACTATCACGCTTATCGTTATTATGTAGAAGACAGCCCTGAGCTGCCTGATGCTGAGTACGATCGAATGATGCAACAATTGCTTTCTATTGAATCTGAACACCCTGAATTAGTAACGATAGATTCGCCAAGTCAACGAGTGGGTGGTAAGGCTCTTGATGGGTTTACTCAAGTTCAGCATGAAATAGCAATGCTCTCTTTAGATAATGCATTTAATGATACAGAACTAGAAGCTTTTGAAAAAAGAATGAATGATCGCCTTATTGCTAAGTCGATATCACTTTTCTGTTGTGAGCCAAAGTTAGATGGCTTAGCTGTTAGCCTTTTATACGTAAATGGTAGATTAGTTCAAGCAGGTACTCGAGGTGATGGTTCAACGGGTGAAAATATAACAGAGAACGTAAGAACTATCCGTTGCATACCTTTAACTTTACAAGGTGAGGGCTGGCCTGCACGTTTAGAAGTTCGTGGTGAAGTCTTTATGCCAAAAGCCGGTTTTGAGGCATTAAATGAACGTGCATTTAAACGAGGAGAGAAGCCATTTGCTAACCCTCGTAATGCGGCTGCTGGGAGTTTACGTCAATTAGATTCTAAGATTACCGCAACTCGACCTCTGAGCTTTTATGCTTATAGTGTTGGAGTGATTGATGGCGGTGAATTGGAATCAAGTCATTATCAACGCTTTGTACAGTTAAAACGTTGGGGACTTCCAATGTGTGAAGAAACCAAACAATGTACATCTTTAAGTGAAGTGAAAGAGTACTATAAAGATATTCTTGAACGTAGAGATGCATTGAAATATGAAATTGATGGTGTTGTTATTAAAGTTGATGATATCGAGCTGCAAGAGCAACTTGGTTTCGTTGCGAGAGCTCCTCGTTGGGCGATAGCTTATAAGTTTCCCGCACAAGAAGAGTTAACAATACTGAAGGGGGTTGAATTTCAAGTTGGGCGTACTGGAGCAATTACCCCTGTCGCAAAACTAGAGCCAGTATTTGTTGGTGGGGTAACGGTAAGCAATGCAACACTACATAATGCAGATGAAATCGCACGTTTAGGCGTTCATATTGGCGATACAGTGATCATTCGTCGTGCAGGTGATGTTATCCCTCAAATTGTGTCTGTTGTGGAGGCCCGTCGTCCTGAAAATAGTACAGCTATTATATACCCAACTGCGTGTCCTGTATGTGATTCGCAGTTAGAGCGAATACAGGGTGAGGTAGTTACTCGTTGTGGTGCTGGGTTAGTCTGTGCGGCACAGCGTAAAGAAGCATTAAAACACTTTGTGTCTCGTAAAGCACTTGATGTTGATGGGTTGGGAGATAAGGTTGTCGAGCAGTTAGTGGATAAAGAAATGGTAGAAACGCCAGCCGATTTATTTAAACTTTCTGCTGGAGTGATTACTGTATTAGAGCGAATGGGACCTAAATCAGCTCAAAATGTTGTTGATGCATTAAATAAAGCCAAAGCAACGACCTTACCTCGATTTTTATATTCTTTAGGGATCCGAGAGGTGGGTGAAGCAACGGCTGCGAATTTAGCACTACATTTTTCAACATTAGAAGCCGTTCAGGTTGCTAGTTTTGAACAGCTTATAGAAGTAAGTGATGTCGGTGACATTGTCGCAAAGCATGTATTAAACTTTTTTGCTGAACCACATAATCAAGCAGTTATAGATGATTTACGAGGAATGGGAGTCCATTGGCCTGAAATTAAAGCGCTTGATGAATCAGTACCGCAACCATTAGCGGGTAAAGTGGTGGTTCTTACCGGTACGCTTCATAAATTAAAACGTAATGAAGCCAAAGCAGCATTGCAAGAGTTAGGCGCAAAGGTTACTGGTAGCGTATCTAAAAAAACCGATATTCTTTTTGCAGGTGAAGCGGCAGGATCCAAATTAACCAAAGCGGAAGAGCTTGGAATCGAAGTAATGAATGAAGAACAGTTAATTGAGTTGCTAAATTAACAATTAAATAGCCACTTATTAAATGAAAGGAGCCTAGAGCTCCTTTTTTTATGCCTGAAATAAATGGCTTTAATTGTTTGGTATAACTTAAACATTTGTATCGATACTTGTTGTGATTATTTATATGAAACAAATAACCGCTTGCAAGGTAACTGTGATCTTCGTCGCATTGAGTCTTTTTTTATATTTATAACGTGCTGTTTTAACTTAAAAAGATGTTTCTTGATGATTTTTGATCTATTTAATTTGATCTTAATCACTAATGCGAAAGAAGTTTGCGCTCGCTCATATTTTTTTTATAGAAAATTAAGTTTTTGTTTTATGTTTTTTTTGAACGGTTTAGTATTTATCTCATGGATGCACAGCGTGTATGCAGGAAAAATATAAGGTAATTACAATTTTTAAATTCCCCTTTTCTTATTTAAAAATTGTGTGAATTAGGAGATTTATTTACTGCTTTCGGCGGCCAACTTAAAGCCAGTAAATAATGAACACAGCTATATCCATTTTTAGGAGCTTTATTCCATGGAAAACAAATTTTTTAAAGTATCAGCAATTGCAGCTGCGCTTACTGGAGCTTTAGTTGCTCCTCAGGCAATGGCTGAAGAAGTTGTTTCTGAGCAATATACTAGTGAAGTGTCAGAATTCTTTTCTGAATCGACAATCAGCGGTAATGTTAACTTTTTTATGCGTGCTCGTGATCGTGGCGATGTTGATGCTAACGGTAATGATACGAAGAAAACAACGAACTTAGATCATGGTTCTATTTTCGTAAATCTTGGTTTTAACTCTGGTTATGCTGGTGATGTTGTTGGTACTGATATTGTTGTTTATTCAACATTTGATATGTGGCAAAACGGTGGACCAGATCATGAGATGAACTTTTGGGGTGTAAATAACCCGTACGATAAGACTCCAAATGATAGTAACTGTTCTGGTAGATGGGCTGCGGATTGTACTGATAATGGTGTTTCTTTTGCAACAGCCAATGCTAAATTTAAATTTGGTGAAAATGTAACTGCAAAATTAGGTTATTTCCAACCATCAGTACCTAGTTCATTAGGGGTTAACTGGTCGTTTGCTCCTGGTACATATCGTGGTGGTGAAGTAGGCGCGAATCTAGGTAACCTTTCATTAGGTTTAGTGGTTGCTGATGAATATAAAGCACCGTGGTTTAAAGAAACGTATGAATTCCAAGATGGTCAAGGAAACGATGCCGGTGAGGTTATTTCTCTAGGTGCTCGTTATGTATTAAATAATGGGATTTCATTTGATGCAGGTTACGGTACGCTAACAGATGGCGACCGTTCAAACATGCATTTTAAAGTTAAAGGTACAACTGACGGTGGTTTCTACTGGTCTCCACAAGTATATATCGTAAGTGATAAAAATCAGTATGATGACGATATTGCAGCACAGTTAGCTTTCCTATCGGCATTTAGCTCTGGTCAATACTCATTCCGTGCAGAAGCAACCATGACAATGGCTGATTCTACAGAAACTCGTGGCAATGTAGGTAACATGTCTTACCGTTTGACTGAGCAATACGGTGGTTCAAACGGAGCATATGATATTTGGTGGAATAACCGTTCTGACTTTAACCATGATGGCGAACTTGCAGGTTTTGTTTCAGCGACTCGAGACTTTTCAGATATCGGTGGAACAGGGTTTAGTGCTGGTTTAAGTGCGGCAGCTGGTGGCGGTGCTTCATCTCCAGGTTATGATGATTTAGTTGAATATGCTTACAGTGCATTTGCAAATTATGCAATTCAAGCTGGAGCATTAAAAGATGCAAATGTTAGCTTCTACTATACTGAATACTTTAATGATTCAGATGCAGGTGACTGGGCTCCATATAGTAATGCCTTCCAAGACGAAACTGACTTTAAACTGATGTTAACTATTCCGTTTTCAGTTAAATAAAATAAGATTGTAGTAATTACTTATATTTAAGCTGAGCCTAGTGCTCAGCTTTTTTATTGAGGATAGAAAATGAAGATAACATTATTGTTTTTCCCTTTATTATTGACAGCTTGCTCTTCATCACCTAAAACGGCAGAGGAATATTGGTTTGGACAGGGAGAGCGTTTTGGAAGTCGTGGTTATAATGTTGAAACTGATACGCTAGAAAGCATCAAGGAAAAAGTGCCTTTTAGTGAAACGGCTTACCTTAATGGGTATAAAAAAGGAATAAATGATTATTGTGATCCTTTTCAGGCTTTTGATAAAGGAGTCAGCGGGGTTCGCTATACAGGACAGTGTGACTCCCAAAAAGAAGTGATTATGATTAAAGCTGAATGGGAAAGAGGATGGCAAGCTTTTATTGCTTGGGATTTTAATATGAGATAAATGAGTGCGACTTAGTTCGCACTTTTTTTTTAATTAAAATAAATAGATCTAATTGATGCTAAAAATGATGTGATCTAGGTTCGTATATCTCATGTTAAAGTGAGTTATTTTTGGGATTTCGATCTCTTTTGTTTTATTTTTAGTTGTAGTTGTTTTTTGTTTTATTTTTTAAGTTGTTGATTTTTTTTGTTTATGTTTTTTTATGATTTGCGTAATTTGAACTTCGTCACTCAAAAAACATAACTATATTTTCTTTGTGAAAAAACATTGTCATAGTCTGCTCCAGACAACAAATCTAGTGCATGGTTCATTTCGGCGACCACTTAAATATCCATGCATTACTACATAAGTTAAATGAAGGAATTATGACTATGTTCAAAAAAACACTTTTAGGTGCAGCCGTTTCTGCACTATTACTTAGCGTTACTCCTGCAATGGCTGCTGATGCTGATGCGATTAATCAAGATGATTTAAAAGAAAGTGCAAGTTATGAAGTCTACGGTATTATTGCAATGCAAGCTGCATACCGTGCTTACGACTCTGGTACTGATGCCACTGATGACAATTTAGGCGGAATGCAATTCAACAATGAATCACGTATTGGTTTCCGTGGTAAAAAGCAATTTGCTAACTTTGGCCCAACATTTATTTGGCAAATTGAAGGGGGTTATGTTGACCCAAGCTTTGGTGGTGAAGGTGCTGGTTTAGGTGAGCGTGATACATTCGTCGGTTTTGAAAGTGATTCATTAGGCCAAATTCGAGTTGGTCGCGTATTAACGCCTATGTATGAACTAGTTGATTGGCCTGCATCTAACCCTGGTTTAGGTGATGTTTACGATTGGGGTGGCGCTATTGGTGGAGCTAAATATCAAGATCGCCAATCAAATACTGTTCGCTGGGATACGCCAATGTATGCTGAAGCTCTTTCTTTTGATGTGGCTGCTGGTGCTGGTGATAAAGCGGGACTTGGCGAAGGCGAAGATTTCTGGGCAGGTGTCGCTGGTCATTATAAATTAGGTCCAATTCAATTTGACGCTGCTTATGAAGGTAACCGTAACATCCAAAGTGAATCAACAACATGGGATAATGATACTTATTTAGTTGGGCTACAAGGCTGGTTTGAAAATGGTATTTCTTTCTTTGCTCAGTATAAAATGATGGAAGCAACATCGGCTACTGGTGTTGATGAATCTCAAGATGCAGTATCTGCGGGTGTTATGTATACCACTGGTGATTGGCAATATAAATTAGGTTATGCTGCTAACTTTGAATTAGAACGTGATGGTAAAACTATTAATGATACTGATGATAATGTGATTTCAGCTCAAATTATGTATTTTGTTGACCCGTCTGCAGTTCTTTATGCTCGTGCCCGTACTCTTGATTTTGGTGATGGAGCTGCTGCTATAGATGCTTCAGGAGCCCGTTGGAAATCTGCTGATTATGATGAGTTTTCTGTTGGTGTAGAATATTATTTCTAGTAATTAGTAACGATTGAACTTATTTAAGGGTATGTGAAAACATACCCTTTTCAGTTTTATATAATAGCGATATAAGTATAAATGTTCAGATTATTGAATTAATTATTAAAGGTGAAGTTGTGTTTTTTAAAAAAAAATTATTTATTGCTTTTGCA
The DNA here is from genome assembly GCF_001691065.1 of Aliivibrio sp. 1S128. Taxonomy (NCBI): domain Bacteria; kingdom Pseudomonadati; phylum Pseudomonadota; class Gammaproteobacteria; order Vibrionales; family Vibrionaceae; genus Aliivibrio; species Aliivibrio sp. 1S128. Next base: position 138,447 of record NZ_MAJV01000014.1, read on the forward strand.
CTGTTTTCTTCGTACGGATTAGCGAATCCAATGCTAACTCTTCCATCAGAAATGGTACCTCAGGTTCTTAATGGGGAAAGGGTGGTCAGCGTTCATTATCACACGAAAAATACTCTGAATTTAAAAGAGGGTGAAAATCAATTGGCAATTACTGTCGGTCAAATTGTATCGGAAGATGGAAAACGTCGGAAATTTGATTCCCAGCCATTATTAATATCTTTTATGGTTAAAAATAATGAAGCGCTATCTATTAGTTATAATAAATTTCGAACTATGGATGAGGCGAAAGCATTTGAAATAAATCCTGTACTTAGTTTTACCGAGAGTAATGGAAAGGAGAAAGAGTATCAGTGGGTGCAATTGAATAAAGGGGGATTACAAGGTTTTCGAGATTATGAAAGAGAAGTTGCGGATTATAATGCCCAACAAGACAAAGTATTTTACGTGAAAAATATAAGTGACACTTCCCCTGTTCAGCGTCATACAACAGAGCTTCAAAATACGTTTTTACAATTAACCGCAGAGCAGCAACAGGAATTCATGCAATGGGCAATGCGTAACTTAAAGTAACTCAATCATTGTAGATTTACCTTATGGTGCTAAAATAGCGCATAAATTATGTGGTGCTGACAGATTCAGCGCAACCTCTTTAAAAGGTAATAACAATGACGGTTAAAACTCGTTTTGCTCCAAGCCCAACAGGTTATCTTCACGTTGGTGGTGCACGAACTGCACTTTATTCATGGCTTTTTGCTAAAAACCAAGGTGGCGAATTTGTTCTTCGTATTGAAGATACAGACCTTGAGCGTAACTCTCAAGAAGCGGTAGACGCTATTATTGAAGGTATGCACTGGATGGGAATGGAATGGGATGAAGGTCCTTATTACCAATCTAAGCGTTTTGACCGTTATAACGAAGTTGTAGATCAACTGCTTGCAGAAGATAAAGCTTACAAATGTTATGCATCAAAAGAATTACTTGATGAAATTCGTGCAGAACAAGAAGCTAACAAAGAAATGGCTCGTTATGATGCAAACCACCCTAAAGTTGTTGCAGCAAATGCAGCAGCAACAGAAGGTGATGATTGTGTTATTCGTTTCCGTAACCCTAAAGAAGGTTCGGTAGTATTTGATGATCAAATTCGTGGCCGTATCGAAATTTCAAACAGCCAAATGGATGATTTAATTATCCGTCGTACTGATGGCGCTCCTACATATAACTTCGTAGTAGTTGTTGATGACTGGGACATGGGTATTACTCAAGTTATCCGTGGTGAAGATCACATCAACAATACACCTCGTCAAATTAACATCTATGAAGCATTAGGTGCTCCAGTACCTAAATTTGCACACTGTGCAATGATCCTTGGTGATGATGGCGCAAAACTGTCTAAGCGTCATGGCGCGGTATCAGTTATGCAATACCGTGATGAAGGTTATCTACCAAATGCACTAAACAACTATTTAGTACGTTTAGGCTGGTCTCATGGTGATCAAGAGATTTTCTCTCAAGAAGAGATGATTAACTTATTCAGCTTAAATGCCGTAAGTAAATCAGCATCTGCTTTCAACACTGATAAGCTGCTATGGTTAAACAACCATTACATTAAAACATCAGAACCAGAGTACGTTGCAAAATACCTACAATGGCACCTAGATCAAAAAGAGATATCTCTTGAAAATGGTCCAGCAATTACTGATGTAATCACTTTAGTTGGTGAGCGTTGTAATACGCTAATCGAATTAGCAGAGCAATCTCGCTACTTCTACCAAGATTTTGAAGAGTTCGAAGCGGGTGCAGCGAAGAAACACCTACGTGGCGTTGCTAAAGGCCCACTAGAGCTTGCTCTTGCTAAAGTTGAAGCTCTAGAAGAGTGGACTACTGAAAACCTTCACAATGTGATTGAAGAAGTCTGTGCAGAGCTTGAAATTGGTATGGGTAAAATTGGTATGCCACTACGTGTAGCGGTAACTGGCGGCGGTCAATCTCCATCAGTAGATGCTGTTATGCAATTGATTGGTAAAGATCGAGTTGTTGCTCGTATCAAAATGGCACTAGCATTTATTACTGAGCGTGAAGCTAACGCTCAATAATATTAAGTATAAAATTCAGCTTTAACTGTATATTTAAAGTCTAATAAAAATCCGTTGAATAGTTTATTATTCAGCGGATTTTTGTTTAAAGTAAGCTAAGTTATTTCATCTACTAATGCATCAACAATGCAGTTTTTCCCATTTTGTTTTGCTTGATAAAGCCCTTCATCTAATATGAAATATATTTGTTCAACATCTTTCATTTCTCGCTCAAGATAGACCCAAGAAAAACTGGCGGTAATAGATAGATTTTTTCCATCTAGCGTAGTGAAACTGCTTTTTTCTAAAGTGGAGCGAGCAGATTCAATCATTTCAAAACATGCATTTTTTGTCTCATTAGAAAGTAAGATTAAAAACTCTTCTCCACCAATACGGCCTATTTGATGAGGTGGTGGCATTGCCTTTTCTAAAATTGAATAGAGATGCTTCAGCCCTAAGTCACCATTTGGATGACCGTGTAGGTCATTTAATTGTTTAAAATTATCAATATCCAGCATGACTAACGCTGTTTGATCATGAAAATTCGTTAATGTTTCATTTATGATTTCAAATATAGAGTGTCGATTATTCGCATTAGTTAATACGTCTTTATGCGCCAAAGTATTGAGTCTTTTTCTTGAACGTAAAATAAAATAGATTGTAATACTTAGAAGAACGATGATTATTTGAAATAATAATCGATATTTCTTTTCTATGTTTATTTCAAGTTGTTTCTGATGCATTGTCTTCAAATTATTGAGTTGTTCTTCTTTCTGTTCAATAAGAGATTTACGCAGTTGCAAGGTAGTGTAAGCCTCTTGATTATCAATAGAATGGATTTTGTCTATAATGCCTTCGTATTGTTTTCGAGAACTTAATGCTAATTCAAAGTTACCGATAAATTCATGTATTTGAGATTGAATTAAGTAGGAGGAAGATAAGGCTTGTTGGTTTTGTGATTTCTCTGATTTCTCTACTGCGATAGTAATATAGTTTAATGCTTTATTTACGTTCTCATTTTTCAAGTAAACCTGACTGAGAGCTTGGTATATTTCGATATTTAGATCTGAATTTGAATTGAGATCAAGTTGTTTAAGAGCAAGTAACAGGTACTCAATACCGTCATCATAATAACCTTGGGCGTTAAGAACACAGCCAAAGGTTAAGTAAGCTTGGCTTAATGACTTGGCGTTATGACTGTTTTGTAGGTGTTCTATGGCTAATGTCGCTGAAACCTTAGCTTGGGCGTAATTTGATGATTGTAAATATATTCTTGCTAGAATAAGGTGCGATTGCGCTATTTTTTGCGGTATTTTTCGCTCAGTTCGTATGTCTAGTGCTTTAATAGCATATTCTTTTGCTGAGTTTATTTTACCCATACTCAACAGTAAGGTGCTTATATTATTGTAAGCGGTATCGTTAATTTCATAAGGTTTTGTAAGAGAAAGGGCTTTTTCACTCGCAATTAATGCCGATTGATAATTTGTAACGCCTTGATAGCTTAACGCTAATAAGCGATATCCCCATTTTATGTCAATATAATGGTCTGGTTTTTTTTCTAAATGTTTTAGTGCCGATTGGCAGTAAAACTCAGCCATATAGTGGTTTCCTAATGCTAAATTAGCTCGACATTGTTTGAGTTGAATGAAACTATTTAAATCTAAATTATTAAGGCTCTTTGATTTATTTTTCGCCGTTTTAATATAATGCAGGGATTTTTCATATTGCCCCTCATCTTCTAAGTCCATTGATTTTAAAATCAAATGCTCAATATTTTCATAAAGATCAGTACTGTAGTTATTTGTTTGATGAGAATAAATATCACCTCTACGAGTGACAAAACCATGAATACGGGCTGCTGTATAGATACGTTCAGCCGAAGGGGGTAATGATGAATAGACGTCATTAAGCATCGATAAGGCTTTGCTTTGATCCTGAATTCGATAGTGGTGGTATTGTTTTTGCCACGATTCTTCTGACATCACTGAACTTGCAGATGAAGTGGAACTTATCAGTAATAATATACTACTAATAATGAGGAGGAACGATCCTAGCATGATGGCTCAATTGGAATGTTGTTCTAATTATAGTAGGAAGAGTATCTTAAGATTGAAAGTAAAACGAGGATAAGTCTCATAAAAAAAAGAGAAACTACCATTATTGATAATTTCTCTTAGATATTAATGATCTACATCTATTTTTATTGTATTACAGTTTTATGCATTACATCGCCAATTTGAACACTATTAATAAGCTGTGGTTGATTTATTACCAACTCAGCATTCTGCTCATAGACGCGTTCAACGGTTAATGTGATGTCGGTTTTTGCCACTTTATTACGTGGCAGACCATTTTGATCAATAAATGAACCGGTATGCCAAAGATCTAATTTATCACCTTTGTTAACGCCATGAATACGACCAAGATCCATTGTGATGCGATTGTTATTAATGCTGACAACTTGTGGGAGAGTAATCTTACAAGCAAATTGGTTTTCAAGATCCAGCATCATATCGCGATTTACTCGAAGAACCATTTCTCCATAAGCTGAAGTCCAAAAACGAGCACTCTGAGTGTCGACTTCGCTTGTTTTTGGAAAATCCCACAGGGCAACTTCACGGTAATTATTGTTATAAATCGTTTGCCCTGTTTTACCATCTAATACAGCCACATCGATAGCGAATTGACGATTTATCGTATCTTTTTTCAATAAATTTTGATCAATCGTTGCACTTAGGTCTGTAATATTCCCAGAGAAAATATATTGAGCGCCATGATCTTCTGCGATCATTTTTGCCACTTCTGGTTGACGTTTTTCAATTCGTATATGGGAGGTACCAACAGAAATAAAGCTTTGTGATTCTTTATCTAATTGGCGAGAAAAAACGGTACTTAGATCTTCGCCTAATTTGTAAACTTTTCCCATTACTGCTTGTTGTGGGGAGTCTACCGTTATTTCACTTGTCATTATTGTTTTCTTGTATTGACCAACATGGCAACTGTTTGCCGAAGGGTAAATATCAATACGAGCAGTGATGTATAACTTCCCGTTTTTTTTCTTCTCTTTTACTACTTCAATGCTGCGAATTTCACTACCACTAAATTGATAGCGCTTTTCATCATTCTCAAAGAAGACTTTAAGATCATTTAAACGGCTAATGTCCGCCCCTGAAAATAGCATAGCTTGATAAGCGGCATCTTCTAGTGCATGAGGTCTTGCCGCATTTTTGCTGGTTAAGACACTTGCTGAGCCAGTTACTTCAAACCACTCAGCATTAGCTGGTGATGTGTAACTTATTGTTAATATTGATGTAAGTAAAAAAAATATTCTTTTCATTGTTGCTATCTGCCAAGTAGGTATGAAATTTGCTAACTAATATTTGTTGATTGATAAAAGTACTTACAAATTGCGTTTCCTAAACTACTGCAATTTTTGTTCCTAGTTTAAATTTGACGCTTAAATCAAATGAGTAAGTACATAAAAACATTATCTGGAGATAATAGAATGAGAGTATTAGTTGTAATTTTGCTGTCTATGGTGATAAGTGCCTGTGCATATTCACCTATTTATAATGGTAAAGAACCTTATAACGGCAGCCCATTTATGTTGGCCGATACACCTCGACATACAATGGATTACTTTGTTGAAAGTTTAACTGAACAATTGGTCACATCGAATACGACATTGTCGGCACGATCACCTATTGCTATCACATCTTTTGTTGATTTACAGCAGATGGATCAAACCAACTGGTTAGGTAACTCAGTAACCGAAGGATTTATGTTTCAGTTACAACGCCGTGGTTTTAAGGTGATTGATTATAAAACAACGGGTAATATTCGCGTCACTCAACAGGGTGATTTTGCGTTTAGTCGTGATTGGAAAGAGTTAGTACAAGAACAGCAGGTTGATTACGTATTAACAGGCACCATGCTTCGCCAAGATGGTGGTGTGTTAATTAATGCTCGTATTATCGGCATGCAAACACGAATTGTTGTTGCATCGGCACAAGGTTTCCTTCCAGCGGATCGAATTGGCCGTGATTTAGACACACTAAACACCATGCGTATGGAAGATGGTGTTCTTATTCGTTCTGATGTAAAAAAAGCAGAGCGTAATACCATTATTTTACGCCCATAGGAGATCTAATGATGAAACATTGGTTTTTAGTTGCATTATTAATCTTAGTTGGTTGCCAGCCTTTAGGTGTTATGCGTGAAAGTGACCATTTAAGTGCTATCGGATATGCGAGTATTAGTGAGCAGTCTGGTCAGAATATTGATGAAAAACGCATTCGTGCCATGCGAGCGTCAAAGGTTGATGCTTATCGTGAACTCGCAGAGCAAGTGTATGGAATGCGTATTAGTGGTAAGGTTGAAATGAATGATCAACAATTGGGTGAAGAAACCACCAGTGCAGGGGTTGATGGTATTATTCGCGGTGCGGAAGTAGTTCGAACATACCCTGTTGGAGATAGCTACGTAACAGAATTAAAATTAGATTTAAAGAAAATGGAACGTATGAAAAATCAAGGTCAGGTTTATGACGTACCATCAACACAGAGAAAAACAACGTTATTCTAATTAGTAAATAAATACTCTCATTCGACATATTTGCCCTTGGCGCTTTTAGCTCCGAGGGCTTTTTTATGGGGGAGATAAGGGCTAGAGTTTACCCTAACTACATAAGTTATGGGTGAGTAAGAGATAGGAACAGCAGGAGTTAGGTTTTAGTCAAAGGTAAAAGGGCAGATAGTACTGTGCCGTATATCGAGGCTCATTATTGATACTTGGGAAAGTTGAGAAGGTTAGGCTTTTATGTTGGTGCCTAGCGTTGTGATATTGCGAGTTTGGCCTTCTGCTGTATATGTCATGCCATTTTTACCGCGGCTTTGCTGCATTAAGTTGTTTAACTTATTGAAACTTAGTTGTGCGCGTTGAAGTGCTTCACCATTGATCACATTTTCTTCTTTGCAGTCGTGAATGATAGATTTAATCTCAATCACTTTTTCATTTAATGCATTGTCTTCAGAAAGAAGTTGTCTTTCCGCATGGCTGCCTAATAGTTGGTCATATTGGCGTAATTGGTTTAGTAACCCCAATTTATCGTGAGCGATATTCTCCATTTCTGTTGGTTTTCTACTTGCAATTGCCACCTTCTCTCGGCTAAGAACTGTCGAAAGCGATAATGCAACACTGCGTTGTAGATCCAATAATTCAGTTAATGTTTGAGCCATGTTGTCTCTATATTAAAATGTACACAAAGAAAAAAGTAACCAGCCTAGGTTATAGGCCGGCTAATTCATCTTCAAATTTAATCATGTTGTCTGCTAGACGCTCAGGATCAACAGAATAAGAGCCATTTGCAATTGCGGCTTTAATTGCGGCTACTTTATCTTCATTAAAAGAAGGTTCAGTGGCCAGTTGTTGGTGCATCTTGCCAATTTCTTTTCCTTGATTGCTCAAAGACACAGCATCCATTTTTGCAGGCACAGTCGATGTTGGATTCGTTGGTGTTTTATCACCGGAATCGACACGACTCTGATTACGTAATGTTGCCATCGCTTGGCTAGCACGTAGTTGGTCAATACTTGTCATATATTCAAGCCTTTTAGCCGGTTAATACATTTTCATAATCTATCTATCGGCTGTCAAAAAATTAACTTAAGCAAATAATGAAGTTTTTTGACGCTTTTCCCATTATTTTTAAACTTTAGTAAACTAAGCATAAATAATGCCACAATAATCATATCGGCGCTAAGTAAAAGAAGTTTAGGGAAATATCTAATAGTTAACTAACAATTACGTATTATTTTTTAAAAACGAATACTAATCTCACCTACCGCGGTAACGATGCCGCTAACGATGCGTTTAGATTTGTCATTTTTAACATTTACTTTATCACCAAGAGCCCCATCACCCAGTGCGGTTCCCTTAGTTAAGATGCTTAATTCACCTTTCTCAGCTTTAATTATAACACTGTCGTTACGACACACCATACAGATGTCGTTTTTTTCGACAACGTCGCCAGCTCTTACACTGCGTTTAATTCTTGAACCGATAAGTTCATTAGGATTAGCATAGCCGCCACGTCGATAAGTTCGACTATTTACAAGAGTTAAGGTTAAATCGTTACTTGATATTGAGTGCCCTTTAGATAAAGAGGACAGAGCAGTAACTAATGGCATCATTAATTCTGTTTTTACAGGAACATACACTTTCCAATCGTCTGGTTGGCATTCAATTAAAACGGACGTATTACCACTTGTATTTAATCGGCCAGGCAAAGAGGCGCTCAATGGTATTGGGCAATCTGTTGCGTAAATTCGGCTGTCAATTCGAGCAGCTTCGATAGTCATAGTTCCACTTTTAGGGAGTTCAATTTGCGCTTGAATGAACGATTCTGCCGTGTGTTTTATGCTGCTTAATTGATCGTCCGTGGCTGCATACGCAATAGTATTAAAGAAACTTATAAATAGGCCGATAAGACTTATAAGTCGATAAAAAGTGGTTCTGGAATCACGTATTTTTATTATCATATTTTTATTATAAAATGCCATAGGGTATATCGTGTTCTTAATGGGGTTATGTTAGGCTCACGGTTCATTGATAATGGCACAAGATGGAGTCATATATGACAGGTATACTGGATTCGGTGAATCAGCGCACACAACTTGTTGGACAAAACCGCTTAGAACTACTTACTTTCCGTCTTATGGGACGTCAACGTTATGGTATTAACGTTTTTAAAGTAAAAGAAGTATTACAGTGTCCGAGATTGACTTCAATACCAAATTTAAATCCCTTAGTAAAAGGAATTGCTCACATTCGAGGTCAAACGATCTCTGTGATTGATTTAAGTCTTGCTACTGGTGGGCGAGCAACAACCGATATCGATAAATGTTTTATTATCATTTCAGAATTCAACCGTACTATTCAGGGCTTTCTTGTTAAGTCAGTCGAACGTATCGTTAATATGCATTGGGAAGCTATCTTGCCACCACCGCAGGGTACCGGGCGCGCAAATTATTTAACCGCAGTAACCAACATTGATGATGAATTAGTTGAAATTTTAGATGTAGAGAAGATTTTATCTGAAATTGCACCTATTGATGAAACGATTAGCGAAGAATTAGTTGAAGAAATGGCAGTAATTAGCCCTGAAATTGTACGTAGAGTATTAATTGCAGATGATTCAAGTGTTGCTCGTAAACAAGTGCAACGAGCTGTTCAATCGATTGGTTTTGAAACCATAATGGTAAAAGACGGTAAAGAAGCACTAAATAGATTAGTTGACATGGCCAATGAAGGCAGTATTTATGAGCAAATTGGTCTGGTAATATCTGACGTAGAAATGCCAGAGATGGACGGTTATACACTAACGGCAGAAATTCGTCGTGAACCCGCACTGAAAGACTTGCATGTTATATTGCATACCTCTTTAAGTGGTGTATTTAACCAAGCCATGGTTGAGCGTGTAGGTGCAAACCAATTTATTGCAAAATTTAATCCAGATGAACTGGGTGCCGCTGTGAAAAGAGCGGTTGAAAAATAAAGTTTACCTGTTATTTTGTCACCTATAACTAAAGTGACATTCATTTTTATGTGGAAATTTATTCGTTAATGACAACTATAACTATCAACGAACAAGAATATCGTGATTTTAGCCGATTTCTTGAGTCTCAATGTGGCATTGTTCTTGGTGACAGTAAGCAATATTTAGTGAGAAGCCGACTGAGCCCTTTGGTTGCTAAGTTTTCATTAGCTTCATTGTCTGATTTATTAAAGCTGGTTGTTTCTGGTCGTAATCGTGAATTACGCGTTGCAGCAGTTGATGCAATGACAACAAATGAAACGTTATGGTTTAGAGACGGTTACCCGTTTACGGTATTGTCTGATAAATTACTGCCTGAATTAGCGGCAAACCGTCGCCCATTAAAAATTTGGTCAGCGGCAAGTTCATCTGGTCAAGAACCTTACTCGATGGGCATGATTATTTCTGAAATTCAAGCACGTAAGCCGGGGTTTCTTCCAAACATTAGCATTACAGCAACTGATATTTCACCATCAATGCTAGAAAGCTGCAAAGCAGGCGTTTACGATAATCTGGCATTAAGTCGTGGTTTATCGCCTGAGCGTCGTCGTGCTTTTTTTGAAGATTCAGGTGATGGAAAAATGAAAATTAACGATAAAATTAAACGTATGGTTAATTTCCGCCCTCAAAATTTAATGGACAGCTATAGCTTACTTGGTAAATTTGACATTATTTTCTGTCGCAACGTGTTGATCTATTTTGCTCCAGATATGAAAGCGAAAGTGTTAAATCAGATGGCGGCAAGTCTTAACCCTGGTGGGTATTTATTGCTTGGTGCGTCAGAGTCACTAACGGGTTTGACCGATAAATTTGAAATGGTTCGCTGTAATCCAGGAATTATTTATAAGCTTAAATAATTACATTTGAGTATTTTATGAACAAAAAGCGGCTTAGGTCGCTTTTTTTGTGCCTAAAACTCAGGTTCGGCATGTTAATTGCTATATTTTCATTAGTAGTACGTCAATCTGCTTGTTGAATAACAAAGTTGGCATACAGGTTGCTATATAGAAATTATATATACTGCTAGTCAGTTCTTGTGGAGGGTTTGAAATGGCAATTTCTTTTGATAACGCATTAGGTATTCATCAGTACACGGTAGGAGTTCGCTCTGAACGTGCTGAAATGCTAGCGACCAACATCGCTCAAGCAAATACACCTGGCTATAAAGCAAAAGGGATGGATTTTCAAAAAGCAATGCAGTCGGCAACATCGAAGGCAAGCATGGGGCTTAGCCGTACCGATGGTCGGCACATCAATGCCTCAACACGAGTGGCAGGGGAGATTCAATACCGTGTACCAACTCAACCAGATACAGGAGATGGCAACACGGTAGATGTGGATTTGGAGCGTAATTTATTTATGCAAAACCAACTTCGTCATCAAGCATCATTGGAATTTTTAGGTAGCAAATTCAAAAACCTAACCAAAGCAATTAAAGGGGAATAGAGATGAGCTTATTTAATGTTTTTAACGTTACAGGTTCTGCCATGAGTGCAGAGTCAGTTCGTCTTAATACCACTTCAAGTAATATGGCAAATGCCGACAGTGTAAGTAGCTCTGCTGCTGAAACGTATAAGGCTCGCCAAGCTGTCTTTGGTGCGGAATTGAGTAAAGCGAAATACAACCAAGATCATACTGTTCCAGTAAAAGTTCTTGGTATTGTAGAAAGCCAAAAACCGTTGCGTGCAGAATATAATCCTGACCACCCTATGGCAAATGACGATGGTTATATTTTTAAACCAAACGTTAATGTGATGGAAGAAATGGCAAATATGATCTCTGCTTCTCGTTCATACCAAACGAATGTTCAAGTAGCAGATGCGAGTAAACAAATGTTGCAGAGTACTCTGCGAATGGGTCAATAAGGATAGGAGGTAGCTATGACTGGAATCAATAACGTTGGTCAAAACGGCTTGTCCTACATCGACCAGCTTAAAAGTCTTCAAGAGGCAAATAAGCCTGAAAAGACCACTGGTGGTAAAAATGAACTGAAGCAAGAAGACTTCCTTTCATTATTAACCAAACAGTTGTCTCAACAAGACCCGTTTAAGCCGGTTGAAAACGATCAAATGATTGCTCAAATGGCATCATTTGCAACCGTTGATGGTATTGGCAAGATGAATACACAGTTTGATAGCTTGAATTCATCAATGACATCTAACCAAGCATTACAAGCGTCTTCGCTTGTAGGCCGTGATGTTCTAGTACCTGGCGCTAAAGGCTTAAAAGAAGCAGATAAAAGTATGGCGGCAATGGTTAAATTGCCACAATCAATTAATAACCTAATGGTTCGTGTTGAAAACGAGCAAGGTCAATTAATTCGTACTTTAGATGTGGGCGCTAAACCTGCTGGCGACACTCGTGTTGAGTGGGACGGCAAAGATGAAAAAGGCAATGCAATGCCTGCTGGTCGCTACAGTATTAAAGCGGCGGGCGTGCTTGATGGAGAAAACAAAGAATTTGGCGTATCAACATACGCTAACGTCAACAGTGTTCTTCTAGGCAAAGGCGATGGCAATGTTCTGCTTAATCTTGCTGGCTTTACCTCACCTATGAAACTAGCAGAAGTGTTAGAAGTAGGTAAGGCGTAAAAGGGCGAATATTCAGTGCAGCATTTTAGCTGCCTGAATACTCCCATTTATAGTGAAATTCATTAAATAGAGCTATGCCAATTCCTTTAACATTCCCAATGACGGTGATCGTTAATGGAATTGGAAATCATCAGCGTAGCTAGATAGGAGATATCAAATGTCATACGTAGCATTAAGTGGTCTAGCCGCTGCTCAAAAAGACTTAAACACAACATCAAACAACTTGGCGAATGCCAATACATTTGGCTTTAAAGAATCTCGTGCAGAGTTTGGTGATGTGTATTCCTCATCATTATTTTCTAATGCAAAAACCACAACTGGTGGTGGTGCACAAACCACAAAAATTGCTCAGCAATTCCATGAAGGTTCTAGTATTTATACGAATAATCCAATGGATTTACGTATTTCTGGTCAAGGTTTTTTTGCGGTGGCAAAAGATCGTTTGCAACCAGCGACAAATGAATTAAGCCGTAATGGTGCGTTTCACTTAGATAATGAAAACTATATGACGACATCAAATGATGAGTTTTTATTAGGTTATTCAGTTGATCCTGAATCAGGAAACGTATCGTCTTATGAGCCAAAAGCACTTAAGATCCCAGATCAATTTGGTAAACCAAAAGCAACTGAAAATGTACAAATTGGAATGAACTTACCAGCGACAGAAGTACCAAAAGACCCCGCTCTTTTTGATATGAACGATCCAGATACTTATAATAAAGCAACGTCAGTAACGACGTATGATTCATTAGGTCAACCATACAAAATGACGACGTATTACGTAAAAGATGCAACACAACCAAATCGCTGGAATGTGTTTTATTCTTCAACGGATACTGAAGGTGAAAAAGCCGTAAACATTAATGCGGGTGATGCAACAAATGCGGCTGGTCAAGTTGGTCATTCTATTATCTTTAATAATGATGGTACGACTCAAAGTGTGAATGCTGGACAACCTGTCACGACAACAACATTAGGTTCTAATGGTTTGAACTTAAATGGCGCAGATACAGAACAAACGTTAACCATGGAATTTGATAATCCAACTCAATTCTCCGCCCCGTTTGAAATACGTCGTTTCAGTGAAGACGGTGCAACAACGGGTTACTTATCAAAAGTAGATATTGATAAGAGCGGTAACATTGTAGGGTCTTATTCAAACGGAAAAGACGTGACTCTTGGTCGTGTGGCAATGGTTCGTGTTACTAACCAGCAAGGCCTTGCACAAAATGGTGGTACGCAGTGGTCTACGACACAAGCGTCTGGTGCTGCAATTTGGGGTGAAGCAAACCAAGGTTCATTTGGTGATATTCAAAGTGGTACGTTAGAGCAATCAAACATCGATATGACTCAAGAGTTAGTTGATTTGATTTCTGCACAGCGTAACTTCCAAGCGAACTCTCGTTCACTGGATGTACATAACCAACTGCAACAAAACATCCTACAAATTCGTTAATTTAAACGAAATTATCTTTACAGAATTGCCGTCAGCCTTGACGGCAATTTTTTACCCAGATTATTTGCCTCTTATTCTCGTTTCCTTTCCTCTTTATTTATTTAAACGCTATATATCTCACTTAATAATTAATTAACTGTATGAAAATAAAGGTTAATTAAAGTTGGCACACTCATTGCTATTATAACTTCAGATAGATTATTGGAGTTCATTATGGATCGCGCATTATTTTTAGCCATGAGTGGCGCAAAGCAAAACATGCAAGCTATGCAGCTTAGCTCAAACAACCTTGCTAACGTAAGCACTACAGGCTTTCGTGCGGATTTAGAGCAAGCGCGTTCAATGCAAGCGTATGGCGAAGGTTTGCCTACTCGTGTATTTAGTATGACTGAGCGTCCAGGCAGCAGTTTTTCTCAAGGCTCAGTGATTACTACTGGTCGTGATTTAGATTTAACTATCGAGGGTGATGGTTGGATTTCGGTTATGGATAACACAGGCCGTGAAGGCTTAACTCGTGCCGGTAATCTAAAAATTGATGAAACGGGTTTATTAATGAATGGCAGCGGCCACCTAGTATTAGGTGAGAATGACGCGCCAATTACGTTACCGCTTCCGATCTCAAAAATTCAAATTGCAAAGGACGGCACTATCTCTGTTCTTGAGCAAGGCGCCCCAGCCGAAGCAATGGCTGAAGTTGACCGCATTAAATTAGTTCGTACCGATAATCGCGATTTATTTAAAGACACGAATGGTTTGTTCCGTTCAAAAAATCCTAATAATGCATTTCAAGCGGATGCGGGTGTCACCGTATTAAAAGGCGCATTAGAAGGCAGTAACGTTAATGCCGTAGGTGAGATGACCAATTTAATTGATTTGCAGCGTCAGTTTGAAATGCAAGTCAAGATGATGAGTACCGCTGAAGAGATGGATAAAGCTTCAGACTCATTATTACGTATGGGTTAATTGACCAATTAACTTGATTAACTTAATACATTAAAGAATTTAGAGGAATACACAATGAATCCAGCATTATGGGTAAGTAAAACAGGGTTAGACGCACAACAAACGAATATTGCGACTATTTCAAATAACTTGGCGAATGCCTCTACGGTTGGTTTTAAAAAGAGCCGTGCCGTATTTGAAGATCTGTTTTACCAAAACGTCAACCAAGCCGGTGCTCAATCAACGCAAAATACTGAGCTACCAACAGGTTTAATGCTTGGTTCTGGTTCTAAAGTTGTGGCAACACAAAAAGTATTTACGAACGGCAATGCACAAACCACCTCGAACGGCATGGATATGATGATCGAAGGTAAAGGCTTTTTCCAAGTAACGATGCCAGATGGCAACATTGGTTACTCTCGTAATGGTCAATTTACCTTAAATGATGAGGGCGCAATCGTAACAACGGGCGCTGGCTATCGTTTAGAACCTGAGATTGTTGTTCCTGAAGATGCAATCAACGTGACAGTGGGTACTGATGGTGAAGTGTCTGTTCGTCTGCGTGGACAACAAGATAACCAAGTTATTGGTCAAATCACAACGGTTGATTTCATTAACCCAGGCGGACTAGAGCCTGTAGGTCAAAACCTTTACTTACCAACAGGCGCAAGTGGTGATCCACAAGAAGGTACTCCCGGTCTAGAAGGTTTAGGTGCAATTCGTCAATCTATGCTTGAAGCATCAAACGTAAACGTAACTGAAGAACTAGTAAACATGATTGAAGCACAACGTGTTTATGAAATGAACTCTAAAGTAATCTCTGCTGTTGATAAGATGGCAAGCTTTGTTAACCAACAATTGTAATTGGTGATTAAGATGAAACGTCTTCTTTGTTTATTGATGCTAACCGCTTTAACTGGCTGTGAATCATTATTGGTACGAAACCCAAGCTTACAAGAAAGTGAAGTGACTTCAGCGACCACAAATGTAGATGCTGTGGAAGGTGACAAAGCAAAAGAAGAAAGTGGTGGCATTATTGATACCCTTCGTGGTCGTAATGATCCCATCTCTGGTGATCCAGCATGGGCTCCGATTCATCCTAAAGAAAAACCAGAACATTACGCAGCAGCGACAGGATCATTATTTAACACAGATCATGCTCAAGACATGTACGATGACACTAAGCCTCGTGGTTTAGGTGATATTGTTACTGTCACGCTTGCTGAGAATACCAAAGCGGCAAAAAGTGCCGATGCCGAATTATCAAAAAAAAATGACTCAAGTATGGATCCACTGCAAGTCGGTGGGCAAGAGCTACAAATGGGTGGCCAATATAACTTCTCTTACGAATTATCAAACGATAATAACTTTACGGGTAATACCTCTGCAAACCAAAGCAACAGCTTAAGTGGCTCAATTACGGTAGAAGTGATTGAAGTATTATCAAATGGTAACTTATTGATCCGCGGTGAGAAGTGGCTAACACTTAATACGGGAGATGAATATATTCGTTTGAGTGGCACTATTCGTCCTGAAGACATTAATTTTGATAACACCATCGCATCAACCCGAATTTCAAACGCACGTATCCAATATTCTGGTACGGGTGATCAACAAGATATGCAAGAACCTGGATTCTTGGCACGATTCTTTAATGTAGCACTGTAATAATGACGAATCGTTGGAGTTTTGACGTGAAGAAAAACCTAGTTACCTTAATTCTTACTTGGTTATGCCTAAGTATCTCTACTGCACAAGCGGCACGTATTAAAGACGTGTCAGAAGTAGCGGGAGTTCGTAGTAACCAATTAATCGGCTATGGTTTGGTTTCTGGTTTGCCGGGAACGGGTGAATCAACCCCATTTACCGATCAAAGCTTTAATGCCATGTTGCAAAACTTCGGTATTCAATTGCCACCAGGCACAAAGCCAAAAACAAAAAACGTAGCGGCCGTAATGGTCACCGCGACATTGCCAGCCTTTTCAAAACAAGGCCAAGTGGTTGATGTTACGGTTTCTTCTGTTGGTTCAGCAAAGAGTTTACGTGGTGGTACTTTACTGCAAACGTTCTTAAAAGGTTTAGATGGTAAGACCTACGCCATTGCACAAGGTAATCTAATCGTAAGTGGCTTTAGTGCAACGGGTGCGGATGGTTCTAAAATTGTTGGTAATAACCCAACAGTAGGCCGTATCTCTGGTGGCGCAATGGTTGAACGTGAAGTTCCCTCTCCATTTGGACGTGGTGATTTCATTACTTTCAATTTATTAGAGTCTGATTTTACGACGGCTCAGCGCATGGCTGATGCAGTAAATAATTTCTTAGGGCCAAATATGGCGTCAGCGATTGATGCGACATCAGTGCGAGTTCGTGCTCCGCGTGATATCAGCCAACGCGTGGCTTTCTTATCAGCCGTTGAGAATGTCGATTTCGATCCAGCCGATGGTTCTGCAAAAATTATCGTTAACTCACGTACAGGCACTATTGTTGTAGGCAAGCACGTTAAATTAAAAGCGGCGGCAGTCACTCACGGTGGTATGACCGTGGCGATTAAAGAAAATCTACAAGTGAGCCAACCGGGGCCATTTAGCGATGGCCAGACAGTCGTTACGCCAGATTCAGACATCGAAGTAACGGAAGAACAAGGTAAAATGTTTAAGTTTGAACCGGGTTTAACGTTAGATGATTTAGTTCGAGCGGTGAATGAAGTGGGGGCAGCGCCTTCTGATTTAATGGCGATTCTTCAAGCATTAAAACAAGCCGGTGCAATTGAAGGCCAATTGATCATTATTTAATGTTCTTGATACATAGTTAAATAATTACAGGAAACGCACTTCTTCGGAGGTGCGTTTTTTTTGGCATTAAACTTGCTCTGTTAGTAATGTAGAGAGAGTCGATTTATTACCCTGATTAAAAAGAGTAAGCGTAAAGATGAATAATTCAGTAAATATGACAGACGTAGGTTTTATCCATGATGTGGGTGGCCTAGATAAATTACGTAAAAGTGCGGTTAATGGCGATCAAGAAAGCCAAGACAAAGCGCTGCGTGCTGCGGCTGAGCAATTTGAATCCATCTTTACACAAATGCTTTTTAAATCAATGCGTAATGCGAATAGTTCATTTAAATCAGATATGATGAGCAGTGATAATCAGCAGTTTTTTGAACAAATGCGAGATGATCAAATGTCGACTGAATTATCGAAAAAAGGATCGCTGGGTTTAGCCGATATGATCGTGGCTCAACTTGGTGCATCACTGAATCAAGAGCCTCCAGTACATAACGGCAAGAATTTAGAGCAAGATGCACGCATGGCAATGCGCAAAGCGGCAACAGATGAAACGTTACGTTTACCGGTTGATTATTCATATCCCAAGGGATCTGAAGCGAAACAAGCATCGCAAGTGGAATCACCAGCCATTACACAGTTAGAAAAAGCATTGGCAGCAAGACCTGTGCAACAACCACAGAAATTTGATTCTCCTCAACAGTTTGTTGAGACCATGAAACCGTATGCAGAAAAAGCCGCAAAAGCGTTAGGTGTTGATTCAAATGTTCTTATTGCTCAAGCCGCATTAGAAACTGGCTGGGGTAAGAAAGTGATTCAAAATTCGGTGGACTCAAGTCATAACTTATTCAACATTAAAGCGGATAGAAGCTGGCAGGGTGATAAGATCGCTAAAAACACCTTGGAGTATCACGATAATATCGCAGTGACAGAGAATGCCGCCTTCCGTTCATACGATAATTATGAAGAAAGTTTCAGTGATTTTGTTCGTTTCTTAAATCAAAACCCACGTTATGAACGTGCACTGCAGCAGACTCAAAGCTCTGAAAGCTTTATTAAAGGCATTCACAGTGCGGGTTATGCAACAGACCCAAATTATTCAGATAAAGTAATGAGTGTAATGAAAACGGTAGAAAGTCTCACTAAATAACGTTAATTACCTTATAAAAATCCTGCCTCTTATAATAAGCTGCAGGATTTTTTTGTTCTTGCCGCTTAAATAAAGGAAAGAGGCAAAGAAAGGCAATAAAATAGACTAGGAAGAGGCAATAAGGCGTCGTAATGATTGTTTTATCTTCTATTTTATTGATATTAAATAAAATAAAAGTTGGCACATTGATTGCTATATTAGATTCGTTAGGAAATATTTATCGCATCTTTTATAGAGTTTTGGAGGCTACATGGGACTTGATATGCTACATCTGGGTACACAAGGTGTGCTTACGGCGCAGCGTCAACTGAATACGACCAGTCACAATATTAACAACGTTAATACTGAAGGCTTTAGTCGTCAATCGGTTGTTCAAGAAACCAATATGCCTCATTGGATGTCAGGTGGAAACCTCGGCGCAGGCGTGCACGTTGCCGCTGTGCGACGTTCGTTTGATCAGTTCGCAATAAATGAACTGAATTTATCGACAACCAATTTAAACTACTCTATGGATACAGAAGCAAATCTTGATGTTCTAACGAATATGATGTCGTCTATTGGCGCTAAACGTATTCCAGAAAACATCAATGATTGGTTTGATGCCGTAAAAACCCTTGCTGATAGCCCTAACGAAATCGGTGCGCGTAAAGTAGTCCTAGAAAAATCACGTCTTGTTTCACAAAGCTTAAATGACTTTTATGAAAACGTACGTCAACAAAACTCAGACGTAAATAAAAAGATGGATCTAACGGTAGAGCGTATGAATGGTATCGCTCTCGAGTTAAAAGAAATTAACCAAATGATGGTCAAGACCCCAGGTCCGCACAATGACCTAATGGATCGTCATGAAAAGTTAATTAAAGAACTGTCTCAATACACAAAAGTGACCATTACTAAGCGTGATAACGAGAATTCATTCAATGTCTTAATTGGTGGTGGACACATGTTAGTGTCTGGTACTCATGCAAGTGAATTGAAAATGATAGCAGGGACTCCTGACCCATTACAGCGTCGACTAGCGATGATTGAAGGTAAGGGGATGAAAGCGATTCAGCATGACAGTATTGGCGGTAAATTATCGTCGCTATTTGAATTGCGTGATAGCACAATCCCAACAATGATGGATGAATTAGGCCGAGTTGCTGTTGGTTTTAGCAGTGAAGTTAATCGCCTACAAAGCCAAGCTATTGATTTGCGAGGTCAAATTGGTGCAAATATTTTCTCTGATGTGAACTCAGAACAAGCCGCTTTTAGCCGTGCAATTGTTGAAGGTGATTCATCTGCTGAAGTCGGTGTATTTATTGATGATATTAGTCAATTAAAAGCCGGTGATTATGCTCTGAAGTATGACGGAAGCCAATATACCGTGACCCGACCTACTGGCGACGTACAGCGCTTAGACCCAACCGGTAACCCATCGACTTTTTTCTTAGACGGTATGCGAGTGGAAATTCGTGAACCACTCACTGCAGGTGAGCGTGTGTTACTTCGCCCAACGCGTACTGCGGCTGGTAACATGAAGCTTGAAATGAATGAAGCAGAAAAAATAGCCGCACAAAGCTATGCAAGCTCAGCAACATTTGCAACAGGTAATGCCAAATTTAAAGTATTACAATCGGGTGATTTAAAAGAGTTTCAAGTAGTCATTTCTCCTGCCGCAAATCAATTTGCAGTATTGGATATGAAAGGAAAGATGTTACTTGAACCACAAACGTATCCGCCAAAAGGTCCGGTAACCGTTGGTGGAACAACATTTGAATTGTCTGGTGGCGCAGCCGCAAATGATAAATTTGCAGCAAACCTCGTTCCATCAGAAGGTGATAACGGTAACTTACTGTTAATGCAAGGTCTTCAAACGCGTAAAGTGATGGATGAAGGTCGTTCAACGGTGATCGATTTATACCAAAACATGAATACAGAAGTTGGCCTTAAAAAAGCAACGGCATCTCGCTTATCTGAAGTTTCTCGTGTTGAAAATGAAGCCGCGCAAAGTCGTGTAGCTTCGGTTGCTGGCGTAAACTTAGATGAAGAAGCGGCAAATATGATGAAGTTTCAACAAGCGTACATGGCCTCTTCTCGGATCATGAAAGCGGCAGATGAGACGTTTAATACTATTTTGCAATTATCGTAACTAAGAGGCATTAGATATGTTAACTCGTATTTCAAGCTTTCATAATTACCAATCTGTACAGAATGATATTTCTCGTCAAGAAGCGAAAGTACATCAAAATAGTGCTCAATTAGCATCAGGTAAAAAGCTATTAACCGCA
Source organism: Aliivibrio sp. 1S128 (assembly GCF_001691065.1). Lineage (NCBI taxonomy): Bacteria > Pseudomonadati > Pseudomonadota > Gammaproteobacteria > Vibrionales > Vibrionaceae > Aliivibrio > Aliivibrio sp. 1S128. Next base: position 159,305 of record NZ_MAJV01000014.1, read on the forward strand.
GGTGACGACCCCGTAGCTGCATTATACGCCCAAAACCTAACGCAAAAGAAAGAAGAATTACGCCAATACAGCGATACCATTATTTTAGCGCGTAACCGTTTAGAGCGTCATGAAGTTGCGATAGCTAATGCAGAGCAATTTGCTGATGATGCAAAACGCAGTGTTATGGAAATGATTAACGGTTCTCTTGCACCAGAAGACCGTTATGCTCATGCGCAAGACATTAAAGGTATAGCTGATAACTTTTTAAACCTAACCAATATGTTAGATGAATCAGGGAATTATTTATTCTCTGGTACCAAATCAAAAACACAACCATTTTTCCGTTCGAATGATGGAACCGTTGCTTATGCTGGTGATGAATATCAGCGTAGTTTGAAAGTGTCAGGTTCAATAGAAGTGGCTGTTAATGACTCGGGCAGTAAATTATTTACAGAAATTAAAAACCCATTTGGTGATTACGACCCACAATATTCATTGAAAGAAGGGTCTGAATTACTGCTGTCTAAAGCGACAAATACAAATTATACCGATCCTGCAACGTATGAAATCAGTTTTAATGCAGGTGCTGATGGTAAATATAATTACCAATTATCTAAAGATGGCAGTGCAGTGAAAACCGCTCAGTTTGATCCTGCTGATGGGATTAAGTATGAAGGGGTAGATATACAGATCCGTGGCCAGCTAAAAGCAGGCGATACGATTACTCTTGAACCAAAGAAAACGATTAGCGTTTTTGATTCTTTCAAAAAAGCACAAGAACTGGCATTAAATGATGTGTCTGATGCATCAAGTACGGCAGAGTTACATCAAGTGACGGATGAGTTTCATGCGGCATTTATTCACTTAAGCCAAGCACAGGCTGAAGTGGGAACAAGGCAAAATACACTTGATCAACAAGAAATGCAGCACCAAGATTTTGATTTAACGATATCTAAATCGTTAAGCTCTATCGAAGACTTGGATTATGCTCAAGCCGTGATTGAATTTAGCGAGAATACACGAGCTCTTCAGGCTTCTCAGCAAGCCTTTGGTAAAGTAAAAGACATTACTTTATTTAATTACGTGTAAATAAATAAGTTTGATAAAAAGCCTAGCTGTGAAGTTAGGCTTTTTTTATATGTTAGCCCTATGAATTATCAATATTCATAGGGGAAGTTCATTGCCGTTTTTTTGTTTTTTGCTTGAATAAAGTCAGAGAGATAAAAAGAAAAAACAGAGAGGCAAGGGCGGCAAATTAGCTTTTAAAGCGGCAATAAAATAAATGATATAAAAAATATCGATGAGGAATAAGGGTAATGCCCATATTTAACTTATTGATATTATATGCTTTAGTTGTTTTTTTTATTTAATGGCTATTTTTATTAAAGTTGGCACACCTTATGCTAATTATATAACTATGACTGAGACGCTCACAGTTTGCCAATGGTGAATAGTGGCATGGCAGGGGCAAGTGGGGTTCATCCCTTTGTTCTTTGTATGTCAGTCATTAATTTATGTATCCGTCTTGTCTTGGCATGAGATTTGATAGGTAAATTACATGACATTGAAAAACATTGGCCAATTGTGGCTGATATTTAACTATGAATTTTAAATATTTCTGAATAGAGCAGAAAGTAGATTTCGTGAAAACGAAGCTAAAGGAGAGCAACGATGGCTGTAAATGTAAATACTAACGTATCTGCGATGACTGCGCAGCGTTACCTAAATAACGCAACAAACGATCTAAATAACTCAATGGAGCGTTTGTCTTCAGGTACTAAAATCAACAGCGCAAAAGATGACGCTGCTGGTCTACAAATTTCTAATCGCTTAACAGCGCAGACTCGTGGTCTTGACGTTGCTATGCGTAATGCGAACGATGGTATCTCTATCGCTCAAACGGCTGAAGGTGCTATGGGCGAATCGACCAATATCCTTCAACGTATGCGTGATTTATCATTGCAAGCGGCAAACGGTTCAAACACAGATCAAGATCGCTCTTCAATTCAAGAAGAAGTGCATGCGCTTTCTGATGAACTAAACCGTATTGCAGAAACAACCTCTTTTGGTGGTCGTCGTCTACTTAACGGTACGTTCGGTGAATCTGCATTCCAAATCGGCGCAAACGCGGGTGAAGCCATTCTTATCGAATTAACGTCTGTACGTGCTGATGATAGCCGTATGGGTGGTCAACGTTTTGTTTCTGAAAACGGTAAAGGCGCTGATTGGGGTGTTGAAACTGGTAAAAATGACTTGAAATTAGAGTTCACTACTAAAAAAGGTGAAGCCGTTTCTATCGATATCAGTGCAAAAACTGGCGATGATATTGAAGAGCTAGCGACCTACATCAACGGTCAATCAGACAAGATATCTGCGTCTGTTGGTGATGACGGTAAACTTCAGCTGTTTGCTGCTGAACCCTCTATTCAAGGTGAGTTAACCGTGTCTGGTAACCTTGCTTCTGAGTTAGGTTTAACTGGCGGTGTTGGTACTAAAGCAACGGTTGATAAACTAGACGTAACATCAGTAGGTGATGCGCAAGTGTCTATCGGTGTTATCGATTCAGCATTAGCTTATATCGACCGTGAACGTGCGGATTTAGGTGCAAAACAAAACCGTTTAGGTCACAGCATCAATAACTTGTCTAACATTCAAGAGAATGTGTCTGCTTCTAATAGCCGAATCAAAGATACTGATTTTGCCAAAGAAACAACAAACATGACAAAAGCACAAATCCTTCAGCAGTCTAGTACGTCTATTCTTGCTCAAGCGAAACAGTTACCAAACGCTGCACTAACTTTACTGCAGTAATAGAGTAACTAGCAACAGTCATCTGAGTGAACAAGAGGTGCTCTCATCTCTCATCAACCTCTTGTTCATTTGATTGTTGTGCAAGTTTTAGGTAACTGGTTTTTTGTGTTCTTCTCACAGATCTCCTCATAAAAAACCAACCTAGCTTTATGCCCCTTTAATGGGGCTACCCTTTTCTATTTCTCCCTTTCGTGTTTTCTTATCTTTTTCTAGTTCCTTTATTTTTAGTTCCTTTCTTTCTATTTTCCTCTTAAGTTTATTTTTTCAGCGCCGATAAAGTCTTATAAGAGTCTATTTTGCTATATCAGTGAACCGCTATTTTAATTAAGAGGTCATTATGACAGTGACAGTAAACACCAATGTGTCTGCCATGACGGCACAGCGATATTTGAATCAAGCAACAGAACAGTTAAATCAATCGATGGAACGTCTTTCTTCTGGTAAGCGCATTAATAGTGCCAAAGATGATGCGGCAGGATTGCAAATTTCTAATCGACTACAAGCTCAAATGAGCGGGTTAAATGTTGCTGTGCGTAATGCCAATGATGGTATTTCTATTGCTCAAACGGCGGAAGGTGCGATGAATGAAAGCACCAATATCCTTCAGCGTATGCGTGATTTAGCGTTGCAATCATCAAATGGTTCAAATGCTTCACAAGATAGACAAGCGATCCAAGAAGAAGCCGATGCGCTAAATGATGAATTAAATCGTATTGCTGAAACAACCTCTTTTGGTGGACGTCGTTTATTGAATGGTCAATTTGGGACATCAACTTTCCAGATTGGTGCCAATGCAGGTGAGGCGGTACAACTCACGTTAGGCAGTATGCGTTCTGATACCTTAGCGATGGGCGGTTTTCATTACACCTCTCAAAATCAGCTAAATAAAGGTTGGACTGTCCCAGAAGGCGGCCAAACCTTAACCATGTCATTTGCTGATGAAAATGGTAAAGCTCAAGAGATCACGATAGAAGCGAAAGCGGGTGATGATATTGAAGAGTTAGCAACTTATATCAATGGACAGAATGACACGGTTCAAGCGTCAGTGGATGAAAAAGGCCAGTTGCAGTTATTTACTGCCGGTGATTTAGTTTCAAGTGCGGTGACCTTTGGTGGCTCGTTATCAGCGGAACTTGCGATTGGTGGTGCGGTATTTGATACCGTCAATGATTTAGATTTAACCAGTGTGGGTGGTTCTCAAAAAGCGATTGCTACGTTAGATGCCGCATTAGGATTTGTTGATAAAGAACGTGCCACTTTAGGGGCTTTTCAAAATCGTTTTGGTCATGCAATTAATAATTTAAATAATATTAATGAGAACATCTCTACATCGAACAGTCGAATTGAAGATACTGATTTTGCTAAAGAAACGGTCGAAATGATGAAGGCTCAAATATTACAACAAGTGAGCTCAACAATATTAGCTCAAGCAAAGCAATCACCAGACATTGCATTAAAATTACTAGGCTAATGAGAGAGTGAATGTATGTTCTCTTTTTATTAAACCAGCGTTGAGCTGGTTTTTTTTCGCCTAGAAAAAATAAGCGGCGTTATAAGGAGAGAGAATTTGCTTTTGTTGACGAAAGACTCAAAGGTTATTTTATATCAATAAGATACCGCTTACTTGGTGGGTTCGCTTAAAACTTGAGCTATTTTTCTGTCAGATTGTAAAAACTTTGAAGCATGATCATAGTTCATAAAGTAATCAGTCGTTTTATAAATAAATCAATAAAGGTTTATTTTTAACCGTCGCTACATTAAGTATCAGGCGCTAATAGCAATATTGTTAGTACCAAATAATAAAGCTCAGTTTCTGAACACGGAAACCATCGGCAAATTAAACGGAGATACAACAATGTCAATTACAGTAAATACGAACGTATCAGCAATGACAGCTCAGCGTTACCTGAATAGTGCAACGGATGGCGTCAATAAATCAATGGAGCGCTTATCTTCTGGCTTTAAAATTAATAGCGCGAAAGACGATGCGGCAGGTCTGCAAATTTCAAATCGTTTAACGTCCCAGTCTCGTGGATTAGAAGTTGCTGTACGTAATGCGAATGATGGTATTTCAATGGCACAGACAGCAGAGGGTGCAATGAATGAGTCGACCAACATCCTTCAACGTATGCGTGATTTATCACTGCAATCATCAAATGGTTCAAACACAACAGCGGATCGCGAAGCGATCCAGCAAGAAGTTGGCGCTTTAAATGATGAGCTAAACCGCATTGCAGAAACAACCTCATTTGGTGGTTCTCGCCTTCTAAATGGTCAGTTTGGTACAAAGTCATTTCAAATTGGGGCAGATTCGGGTGAAGCCGTCATGCTTAGCTTAAATAACATGCGCTCAGATTCTGCATCAATGGGCGGGACGAGTTATAAAGCAGAAGCTGGACGTGATGCTAATTGGATGGTTAACGCTGAAAATTCGGAACTTACTGTATCGTTTTTAAATAAAGCCGGTGAAGAAAAAGAGCTAACGATTAATGCAAAAAATGGTGATGATATTGAACAGGTAGCGACGTACATTAATGGCCAAACAGATTCAATTAATGCATCAGTGTCTGAAAACGGTGAACTGCAAATCGTCACCTCTAATGACAAGGTACAAGGTGAAGTTACATTTGGTGGCTCATTAGCAAACGAGCTAAACATGGGTAAAGCTCAAGCTGAAACCGTAAAAAATATTGATGTAACCACAGTTGGAGGCTCACAGAAGGCCGTTGCTATACTTGATGCAGCAATGCAGTTTGTTGACTCTAACCGTGCAGATCTAGGTGCATTTCAAAACCGCTTTAATCATGCCATTTCTAATTTAGATAACATTAATGAAAATGTATCAGCGTCAAATAGCCGTATTAAAGATGTCGATTTTGCCAAAGAAACGACAGAGATGACGAAAGCTCAAATTCTTCAACAAGCAAGTTCATCCATCTTAGCTCAAGCTAAGCAAGCACCTAATGCTGCGCTTGGGTTACTACAATAATGTAATTAAACTTTTAAGGTAATTGTGCTCTCACACTATATATAAAAGCTGAGGTTTTCCTCGGCTTTTTTTTATATATCATTATTTTTAGAATGGCATTTCATAATGGCTAAAAATAATTCTGAACAATAATTAATCTAATTATCTTTTAAATTTTCTATATATAGAGATGTCCTTCACGTTTTATCTCTTATTTAAGTTAATTTCATTTTTTTTATCTTTTTTCCTAAAGAGTTTTTGATCTTGAGCGATAACCTAATTACAAGACAGAACGATGTTAAATACTTAATCTTCTTTAAAAAGAAAAGCTTAAAAAAATAAAAAGTTTTTCTAAAGTAATTCAAAGTTAGGTCGTTAAGTTATGTATCAACGATGATTAATACGGTTTCCAATCCAGGAGCGGAGTGATTCGGAACCAAAGCGGAGAAATAAATTATGGCTATCAATGTAAACACAAACGTATCAGCAATGACTGCGCAGCGTTATTTAAATAATGCAACTAATGACCTAAATAGCTCAATGGAGCGTTTGTCTTCAGGTCTTAAGATTAACAGTGCAAAAGACGATGCGGCTGGCCTACAAATTTCAAACCGTCTAACTTCTCAAACTCGCGGCTTAGATGTTGCAGTTCGAAATGCAAACGATGGTATCTCAATGGCGCAAACTGCTGAAGGAGCGATGAACGAAACAACGAACATCCTTCAACGTATGCGTGATTTATCACTTCAATCTTCTAACGGTTCAAATACATCAGCTGACCGTGGTGCAATTCAAGAAGAAGTGGTTGCTTTGAATGACGAATTAAACCGTATTGCAGAAACAACATCGTTTGGTGGTACAAACCTATTAAACGGTCAGTTTGGAACTAAGTCTTTCCAAATCGGTGCAGATTCAGGTGAAGCGGTAATGCTAACACTGAACAACATGCGCTCAGATACAACAGCGATGGGTGGTCACACTTACTCTGCGACGGAAGGTAAAGACGCAAGCTGGTCAGTAAATACAGAAAAAACAGAATTAACAATGAACTTTGTCGATAAAGAAGGCAAAGAGCAAAATATCTCAATCAATGCAAAAGCAGGCGATGATATTGAAGAAGTTGCGACTTACATCAATGGTCAAAGCAATGCGATAAACGCATCTGTTACCGGTGAAGGCAAACTGCAAATATTTGCATCTGCTGACGCGAGTGAGATTAAATTTGGTGGTTCACTAAGCAATGAATTAGGTATGGGTAACAAGGTTGCCGATACAGTAAAAAGCATCGATGTAACGACCGTAGGTGGCTCACAAAAAGCCGTTGCGATTCTTGATTCAGCAATGCAATACGTTGATTCAAACCGTGCAGACCTTGGTGCTTTCCAAAACCGCTTTGGTCACGCTATCAGTAACTTAGAAAATATTAATGAGAACGTTAATGCGTCTAACAGCCAAATCAAAGATGTTGATTTTGCTAAAGAAACGACAGCAATGACGAAAGCTCAAATCCTGCAACAAGCGAGCTCGTCTATTCTAGCTCAAGCTAAGCAGGCACCAAATGCAGCATTAGGCCTGTTGGGCTAATCAGCATCGTAAATACTTGTGAGTATGGGGATTTATGCGACACGCTGAGTTCCTTCCCAACAGGTCATAAGTGAGTCTGACTTACTTTTTTAAATTAACCTAGGCTATCCCGTATGTATTTTGTAGAGGTGAGAGTCTACAAAGTGCATTGAGATACGCTTTATTAAATATATGTGAGAATCAATGGCTGGTTTGGAGGATGAGACCAAACCACTGTTGTACAATTTTCCTTAGGAGATCTATTTATGTCTATTACAGTAAATACTAACGTATCAGCAATGACAGCACAGCGTTACTTAAACAGCGCAACATCTGACGTAAACCAATCAATGGAACGTCTGTCTTCTGGTAGCAAAATCAACAGTGCTAAAGATGATGCAGCTGGCCTACAAATCTCTAACCGTCTAAACACGCAAACACGTGGTCTAGACGTAGCGGTTCGTAACGCAAACGACGGCATCTCTATGATGCAAACTGCTGAAGGCGCAATGAAAGAGACGTCAAACATCCTTTCTCGCGTACGTGACCTTGCACTGCAATCGTCAAATGGTTCAAACACTGATGCTGACCGTGGCGCGATCCAACAAGAAGTAACGGCGCTTTCTGATGAAATGAACCGTATTGCTGAAACAACGTCTTTTGGTGGTACTCGTCTACTAAACGGTAGCTTCGGTACTAAATCTTTCCAAGTTGGTGCTGATTCTGGTGAAGCAGTAATGCTTACTCTGAACAACCTACGTGCTGACGAGTCAAACATGGGTGGCCAATCTTTCACTGCGAAAGAAGGTGTTGCTGCGGGTTGGACTGCTGGTAAAGACGCAAACATGACTATCTCTTTCACAGACAAAGCGGGCGAAGAGCAATCTGTTTCTATCAACGCTAAAGCTGGTGACGATATCGAAGAAGTAGCAACATACATCAACGGCCAAACTGACAAAGTTAGCGCATCTGTTGGTGAAGATGGCAAACTGCAAGTATTCGCAGCTAAAGGCACAATTGAAGGCGAAATCGAATTCTCTGGCGCTCTAGCTAACGAAACTGGTATGTCTGACGCTGTTCAAGCTCAAAAAACAGTAGGTAACATCGATGTTACTTCTGTTGGTGGCTCTCAAGATGCTATCGCAGTTGTTGATGCAGCAATGAAATTTGTTGATAGCCACCGTTCTGAGCTAGGTGCTGCTCAAAACCGTATGGGTCACACAATCAACAACTTAGACAACATTAACGAAAATGTTTCTTCTGCTAAGAGTCAAATCAAAGACGTTGATTTCGCGAAAGAAACAACGGAAATGACGAAAGCACAAATCCTACAGCAAGCAAGCTCTTCTATCTTAGCGCAAGCTAAGCAAGCGCCTAACGCTGCTCTAGGTCTATTACGTTAATCCACGCGATTAATTGATAATACCTAAATAGGTAGGTGGGCGGCTTCATCGTCAACCCACTTACTGAAATATGACAGCAGGGCCGCTCTCCTGCTGTCTTTTTTCGTATTAGGAGGAAAGAGTTATGAACCCCTCATTTGTGTCTTCAGTAACCCCTGCATCCACGCCTTCCAATAACGGCACGCAAATTGCTTATTCTAATCTGCAACCGACATCATCTGTGAATACTATAAATAAAATAGCAGCAAGCGAATCGTCTGAAACATTGACGCCAAGCCAAGCGATTGTAGTAGAAGCAGAACAAAAGCTTGAAACGAAAAAGAAAGAAGAACTTCATAAAGCAGTAAAAGAGCTGAATGAATACGTGAAAAGCATGGATCGAGGATTATCATTTCATTTAGACAGCGAATCAGGGCGGCAGGTTATTACCGTTCGTGAAGTTAGTTCTGGTGAGATTATTCGTCAAATCCCTGATGAAAAAATGTTGGACGTTGCTAGAGAATTAGCTGCCAGTGCATCTGGATTGATAGCTGAGAGGATATAAAACGTTAATTGAGGAAAGCGCTTCATGAGTATGAGCCCGATGGGGATGGGTGGTGGCCTAGATATTAATTCTATGGTGAGCAAAATAGTTGAAAGCGAGCGCTTACCAAAGCAGCAGCGCATCGATCGTGATCGCTCAGATATAGATATGAATATCAGTGGTTACGGCCGTCTGCAAGAATCGTTAGATACCATGAAAAACCTAATGTCGACGTTTCGCCAAGAGGATACGTTTGCATCTCGAACTATCTCAAGCAGTGATGATGAAGTCGTCAGCGCAACCGCGACACCTGATGCCTTAGCTGGCCGATACAGTATCGACGTTTTACAATTGGCTCAAGCTCAAAAATTAGCATCGTCTCCAATTCGTGATGATGCTAAATTTGGTCCAGGAAAACTTGATATATCGCTCGGTGATAAAAATTTCACTATCGATGTTATTGGTAAAAACAATAAAATTACCGATTTATTAAGACAAATTAATGGCGCACCGTCCAACCCTGGTGTGCAAGCTTCTATCGTAAAAGATGATGGCGGATCTCGTCTTATCTTAGCCTCAGACAAACCAGGTGAAAGCCACAAAGTAAAAATTGAAGTTGATGCAGAATATAATGATCAGCTCCATCGTCTTGCTTTTAATCCAAACTTTGATCCCGTGGTATCGACTAAATTCGATATTCCAACCCTTCTTCAATACCAAAATAATCCAGAAATAGCAGCTCAACAAGTAGGTGAACCGTTAACTCAAGAACAAGTTCCAGAATTGAGTGATGATGAAAAATACGCTTACTTTAAACCATTAATCGATGTTGCGAATAGAGATCTTGCGCGTGAAGAAAAAGCGGCGAAAGAAATTCTAGTTCAACAAGAGGCGACGGCTGCATTATCAACACTTGAAGACCCAAGCGATCCTACTTCAGGGATGTCTGGTTGGAGTGAACGTACAGCCGGTACATTACAAGCTGCACTGCCAAATGAAAGTGAAAAAATAGAATTAGCGAAAGCGGCAAAACAAGGTGATAAATCCGCGGCAGAGGCGCTGGCAGAAATTGGTCAAACACCTGATACGGTATTTCAAGCCGCAGGGATTACTTATGAACCGTCTCAACCTGCACCAAAAAAAGAGTTGGTTGATATAGCAAAAGAGAAAATTGAGCAATTACCACCGACAATAAAAGAAATAGCAAAAGAAAAATTAGAACCGATAGAAGAAGTCGTAGAGGCGATTAAGCCTGAAGGCCCACGGAAACCACTGTATTCAGGTCTTCAAGAAGTTCAAACTGCGAGCAGTGCAAAAGTCGTACTTGATGGTATTGCGAGAATTAGTAGTGACACTAATGTAATCCAAGATGCGGTGCATGGTGTTGATATCACGCTTAAAGGAACGACAGTAGAAAACAGCAAGCGTATTGATTTAGACGTTCAGTTTGATAGAGAGGGTGTAAAAGCCGCTATTCAGCAGTTTGTTTCTACTTATAATCAGTTTTATGAAACCACGCAAGCCTTAAGTGGTTTTGACCCAGCGACTGGACAAAGTGGCCCATTGGCAGGAGACAGCGTAGTTCGTTCGGCCGAGTCTCGATTAAAATCTGTTTTCGTTTCGCAAGTAGAGTCCGCCCCTAAAGACATTAAAACATTAATTGAGCTTGGGATATCGACGACGCGTCAAGGGACATTAGAAATAAACGATACGATGCTTGACCGTCAGTTGAATGAAAACTTTGGTCAACTGCATACTTTCTTTGGTGGCTCAAAAGGGTTTGCCAAGAAAGTGGAGGATGTGATCCAAAGCATGACTGGAGTGACGGGGCCAATTCGAACCAGAATGAATACTATGCGAGATCAAAATTACCGTTTGAATGATCAACAAATGGATTTAGATCGTCGAATGGAGAGTATGCAAGAACGTACTCGTAATAAATTTGCCAATATGCAGGACGTTACAGGAAAGATGAAAGCGCAGTTATCTGGCATGATGAACGCATTAGGTTAAAAGAATAGTAAAACCATATATTAGGTGTTTTCGCTGATGTTATTACAACAATTAGAAAAATTAGACCATGAATTACAAAGATTATATCAACGAGATGATATTAATTTTGAACAGTTGGCGGTTGTTTTATTAAATCGGGAACAACTCTTGCATCAATGCATGCAAGTGTCAGAAATAGTGCACTCCACTGAATGGCAAGCTGCAATTGAAAGAACTCAGTTAATTATCCTAGAGATGAATAACTTAGGACAAAAATTTGCTTTAGATTATCAAAAATTGAATCATGGAAAAAAATCGATTCAGTTATATAGAAAATTTCAATAACACTGAGGAAATACGATGAGAGGCTCACTACAAGCATATAAGAAGGTATCGATTGATAGCCAATTAAGTGCTGCATCACCTCATAAGGTCATTCAAATGCTAATGGCAGGTGCTATTGAGCGCTTAATCCAAGGAAAAGCAGCAATGCAGCAAGGTAATATCGCTGTAAAAGGTGAGCGTCTTGGTAAAGCATTGGATATCGTGATCAGTTTACGTACCTGTCTTTCAATGGATGATGGTGGTGACATTGCAAGTAATCTTGATTCTTTGTATGACTTCATGATCCGTCAGATTTCACAAGCAAATCAAAATAATGAACCTCAGTCAATTGATGATGTGGTTGAGATTTTACGTGAAATAAAATCCGCTTGGGACCAGATCCCAGTAGAATTTCATAACCTTACGGCTGATAAAGTTGGCATATAATAAATATATTTTATAAATCAA